>JBOGJW010000358.1:0-4256 GCA_050745245.1 Terriglobia bacterium
CTCGTACATCTCCTGAGAGTCGCTGAGGTTCAGGTCCCGCTGCCACTGCGCCTTCCACCCGGTTGAAACATGCAGAAGCAGCACCTCTGCATGCGTCAGGCGCGCCAGTTGCTTAACGTAGGCGAGCAGGATCGAATCGGCCCTGCTGTGATCGAGCGCGACGAGGATTTTTTTAAACATAGCGAGAGCCACCGCCGCCGGTGTCACCCCCGCGAAAGCGGGGGTCCATTGACAAAATAGATTCCCGCTTTCGCGGGAATGACTGTAAATGGCGTTTGGTTGCGGCCATCAGGCCGTGCTGCGCACCCCGTTCTCCCCGCGCATGGCTGCGTAAAGCCGCCTCTGCAACCATTACGCCCACCCCTTGAAGATCAGCGCCAGCAGATACGCATTCAGCGCTGCGATCAACACGGCCACGGCCCAGGAAAGATATTTCAGCCAGGGCGCATTTGCAAACCTGCCCATTTTCTTCCGGTCGCTCGTGAGCGACACGAGCGGAAACACGGCGAAAGAGAGCTGCAGGCTCAGGATCACCTGGCTCAGAATCAGGAGCTGCGCAGTTCCGTAAGCCCCGTAGAGCGCCACCACGATGATGGCGGGCACAATCGCCAGCAGGCGCGTGAGCAGCCGCCGCAGCCACGGCGCCAGGCGGATATTCAGAAAACCTTCCATCACCACCTGGCCGGCCAGCGTACCGGTGAGCGTGGAGTTCTGCCCCGAGCAGAGCAAGGCCAGGGCGAACAGCAGGCTGGCAATGGGCGCGCCGAGCAGCGGGGTGAGCGTGTGGTAGGCGTCCTGAATTTCCGCGACGTGGTGCAGGCCGTGCGAGTAGAAGGCGGCCGCCGCCATAATCAGGATCGCCGCGTTGATGAGAAACGCGAAGTTCAGCGCCGCAAAGCAATCGAGAAAGTTGTAGCGGATGGCGGTGCGCATACCCTCGGGCGTGCGCTCGATCGCGCGTGTCTGCACGAGCGAGGAGTGGAGGTAAAGGTTGTGCGGCATTACTGTGGCGCCGAGTATGCTGATCGCGATATAAAGCATCTCCCGGTTGGTGAAAATCGAAGGATCGGGCGCGAGCCCGTGGACAATGCCTCCAAAATCGGGCCGCACGAGGAGAATCTCCGCGAGATAGCAGGCGCCGATGGTTCCAATGAGCGTCACCACCACAATCTCGAGATAGCGGAACCCGCGGTGCTGCAGGTACAGAATCGCGAGCACGTCCATCGCCGTGAGGCAGACGCCTACGAGGAGCGGGATGTGGAAGAGAAGATTCAGCGCGATGGCCGAGCCGATGACCTCGGCAAGATCGCAGGCGGCGATGGCGATCTCGGCGAGAACCCAGAGGAGGATTCCGGTGTTACGCCGGTAACGCTCGCGGCATGCTTGCGCGAGGTCCTGCTGCGCCACAATGCCTAACCGGGCGGCCAGCGTTTGAAGCAGGATGGCGATGAGGTTCGAGAGCAGCAGGACGAAGAGCAGTCGATAGGCGAACTGCGAACCGCCGGCAATATCGGTGGCCCAGTTGCCGGGGTCCATATAACCGACGGCGATGAGGAACCCCGGTCCCGAAAAGGCCAGCAGCTTGCGCCAGAATCCCGCGCCGGCGGGTACAGCAACGCTGCGATGCACTTCGGGCAGTGATGCGGGAGCTCCGGCGGAATCGAGCCGCGGCGCGCTCACGGCCGCGCCTCGCGCGTCCCCGCGAGCCACTCATCCCCGATCCGCCGCGCGGCGGTAGAGGCATCGGGCGCATCGCGGATCAAGTATTCGTTCGGAATCGGCGGGCCCAGCTTCACAAAGATGATTTCGCGCTTGCCGTAGCGCTCGACCGTAAATGGAACGCGGGCGCCGGGCGGGTACATGCGCAGCCGGTCGCTGAGCGCATCGCCCGCGAGGGGAAGCTGGTCGACGGAGATGAGAATGTCGTCGCGGCCCAGGCCCGCCGCTGCCGCCGGACCTCCGGGCCGCACCGCCGCGATGCGCAATCCCGTGGCCGCCGGCGTGGTGAGCACGCCGAGCGAGGGCGGCGAGCCCGGGCGGGTGGCGATCTGCAAACTTAATCCCGCGCCCGCCAGGATCGCATCGTAAGGCAGCGGGGCCGTCCCTTCGACGTAGCGCTTGAAAAATCGCGCGAAGTCGCTGCCGGAAACCGAATCGAGCGCGTTCAGAATGTCCCCTTCGGTGTAGCCCCAGCCAGGCAGGTAGTAGGTTGCCGGCGGCGCGTCATAGAAGCGGCGGTACATCCACCGCATCACGTTGTCCAGGCTTTTCCTTCCGCCACTTCGCTCGCGCAGCGCGAGGTCAAGCAGCATCCCAAGCAGCGCGCCCTTGTCGTAGTAGGAGATTGTAGTGTTGGCGAAATTCGTCTCCTGCATCTGCGGCGCGCGATCGTAGAACCAGGCGTGAAAGCTCGAGCTTTCCACGGACATCAACTTGCGGCCCGGGTCTCCGCGAATCGTCTTCACCTCGCCGGCCAGCGCAGCAAGAAACTGTTCGCGAGTCCAGATGCCGCTGCGGAGCAGGAAGAGGTAGGAGTAGTACTGCGTCACGCCCTCGGCGAACCAGAGCGACGGCGTGTAGTCCTCGCGCGTGTAGTCGAACGGCCCGAGCGCCGCCGGGCGCAGACGCTTCACGTTCCATAGGTGAAAGAACTCGTGGGCGGCGGTTTCGAGCGCCTCCGATAGCGTGGCACGATCCGGCACGCCGCGCACCATGATCTCCGTGGAGTTCAGATGCTCCATTCCATCGCCCTCGGTGATAAAGGGCGACACGTGGAAAAGAAACGTGTAAGCGCGGAAATCGGGCGCGGGCATCATCGACATCTCCGCGCGAACGATTTTGGCGAGGCCGGCGGCGAGGCTTGCTGTCCAACGGCCCGCGCTCATGCTGCCTTCCCCATAAGCGTGGACCACCACTCGAAACGTCTTGCCGTGGCCGGCGAACTGCGCGACGTCGTCGAAAGGGGAAATCTCGACCGGTGTGTCGATGAGCCGGTCATAATTGGCTGCGTGGAAGACCGCTTGTGATGGCGAGAGGGAAAAGCCGCTGTAGATTTTCCAGGACTCCCCCAGCGACGCCGGAAGCTGAATCCGCAGGTCAAGAGGGTCGCGCTTGTGCCCGGCCACATACATGTAGACGCAGCCGCCATTGATATTGGCGTGAGTGGAATCGAGCTGCGAAAAACTGCCCGTCAGGTCATTGGCAAACACGCGATAGCGCGCCGTCACCACGCCTCCTGCATTGCGGGCGTCCACGCGCCAGGTCTGCTTGTCCGTATTGACCCAGCGCAGCGGCTGGCCAACCCCGCCGGCCGCCTCGAACTGCTGGACGTTTTTCGCGAAGCTGTAGATCGCGTACCGGCCCGGCGCCCAGGCCGGCATCACGAAATCCAGCTCAGGCTCGCGGACGTTGGCGGCGCGGATTTCAACTTGCAGCAGATGACTGGCGGGGCGGCTGAAGCTGAGCGTGTATTCGAGCACGAGCGCCGGGCCGGGAGCCGCTCCTGAGGATTGCGCAACGGCGAGCGCAACGAAGATGCAGGCGAGGATAATTTCGGGAATCAGGCGGCGCCGGAGATGACAGAGTGGTTTCATCTTTGCTTCGCGGACGAAAATGACGCGAAAAGCACGAAGAGCCGGCCATGAGGCCGCGCTGCGCTACTCCTTTTCCTCGAATCCGGTCGCATGGAGAACCTTCCCATTCCAAGGCTGTATAATGCCCAGTTCGGCAATCGATCACACGCGGTGGAGGGATATGACGCGACGCGACATCCTGGAGACAATCGCAGCCACGGCCGCGTCGGCGGCCTGCGGAGGCGCCGCCACGGGCGCGCAGAGGCGGCGCTCAGCGCCCGCACCCCTGCTTTACGATTTTCGCAAGCTCGTGCACGTGGGCATTTCTTCTTGGAGCTTTCACAACTGCTTTCCTTCCACGCGCGACGCACGTAGCGAGCCGTGCGGTACGCTGGCCCTGCTGGATTTTCCCCAGATGATCGCCGACCGCTACCAGGTGCACAACCTGGAATTTGTGGCGCCCCACTTCGCCTCGACCGACCGCGAATACCTGCTCGATCTCCGGCGGCAGCTTTCGCGGACGCGCTCGCGCCTCATCAACATTCCCGTGGATATTCCTGAGCTCCGGCAAGGTGGCGGGCTTTCCGATCCCTCCCCGTCCATTCGCTCGACCGCCGTCGCCGCCGTGAAAAACTGGATCGAAATCGGAAGGCAGCTCGGCGCACGCTCGGTTCGCGCCGATCC
>JBOGJW010000359.1:0-4154 GCA_050745245.1 Terriglobia bacterium
TCCCGGCAGGGCCGAGCAGTTGCTGCCGCTGAGCGATGCCGGCCGGGAGTCGGAGCGCAACCGGTTTTTAATCGACCCCCAAGAGCTCCGAAAGCTGGAGAGCGAGGCCAAGCGCGACGGACTGGAGGTGATCGGCTACTATCATTCGCACCCGGACCATCCGGCCCGGCCCTCGGAGTACGACCGCGCGCACGCGTTTCCGTGGTATTCCTATGCTATCATTGCGGTAGAAGGCGGCAAGCCGGGCATGTTTGCGTCGTGGGTGCTGGAGGAAGACCGCTCGCGATTTGTCGAGGAAGCAATCCAGGTGACTTCTGCACCGCTGAAAGCGGTGTAGGGGCGACTTTACGTCGCCACAATTTGGCGGCATAAAGCCGTCTCTACACAACAACGACGGGCGATCACAGACCGCCGCTACAGGAGAACAGATGGCCGTTAAGGTGATGATCCCGACGCCTCTCCGGCAGTACACCGAGAAGCGGGATACAATTGAACTCCAGGCCGGGACCGTGGGCGAAGTACTCACCGGCCTTACCGCGCAGTACCAAGGGCTGCGAAAGCACCTCTACAACGATGAGGGCCGTCTGCGCAGTTTTGTGAACATCTACCTGAACGATGAGGATATCCGTTACCTGCAAAAGGACAAGACGCCGGTGAACGACAACGACGTCCTCAGCATCGTTCCCTCCATCGCCGGCGGCAAACCCCTCCTCTGCATCTGTAGCTAGCCTGGGTCCGGACCGCCGGAAGCCTGGGCGCAATTCCCAGTTTGAAAATTCAGCGCGCGGGATCGCAGGCTGTAGCGGCGCTCGGAGCCAACTCCGAAAATTTCGGTAAGGCGCCCCTCACCCGGCTCGCGCCGCTCGCCACACTCTCCCCTTGGGAGAGGGTGCCCGAGGGACGAGGGCGGGTGAGGGGTCGAGGAAAAACTTATGAGCACAACGATGACTATGAACCAAGTCGCCGAACTGAGCAAAGACGAAATCCTGCGCTACAGCCGCCACCTGATCATGCCGGAGGTCGGCATGGAGGGCCAGCTTAAGCTGAAGCGGGCGAAGGTGCTGTGCATTGGGGCAGGCGGGCTTGGCGCGCCCCTGGCGCTTTATCTTGCAGCAGCAGGGGTGGGTACGCTCGGCATTGTCGATTTTGACGTGGTGGATTTCACGAACTTGCAGCGCCAGGTGATCCACGCGACGCGCGATGTAGGGCGGTCGAAGCTCGATTCGGCGCGCGAGGCGATCCAGGAGATCAATCCCAATGTCGAGGTGGCGGGCTACGAAACGCGCCTCTCCTCGGAAAACGCGCTCGACATCTTTAAGGACTTTGACGTGATCGCCGACGGCACGGACAATTTCCCGACGCGCTATCTGGTAAACGACGCCTGCGTGCTCCTCGGTAAGCCAAACGTCTACGCCAGCATCTTTCGTTTCGAGGGGCAGGCGTCGGTATTCTACGCGCGCGAGGGCCCGTGCTACCGCTGCGTCTATCCGGAGCCGCCGCCGCCGGGGCTTGTCCCAAGCTGCGCGGAAGGCGGCGTGCTGGGCGTGCTGCCCGGACTGATGGGCTGCATCCAGGCGCTCGAAGCCATCAAGCTGATCCTCGGCAGGGGCGAGCCGCTCATCGGGCGGCTGCTCCTTTTCGACGCGCTGGGGATGAAGTTCCGCGAGCTAAAGCTGCGTAAAAACCCGGAGTGCCCGGTTTGCGGCAAGCACCCGACTATCACTCACCTGATCGACTATGAACAGTTCTGCGGAATCCGCGGGGAGGAACATATGCCTGACGTTCGTGTGCCTGAAATTACGCCGGTGGAGCTGAAGCGCCTGATGGACTCCGGCCATGCGCCGGTGCTGATCGACGTTCGCGAGCCCCACGAGTACGACATCTGCCGGATCCCCGGCTCCCGCCTGATTCCCCTGGGCGAGGTGCCGGCTCGCATGAACGAGCTCGATACCGCCGATGAAATCGTCGTCCACTGTCGCTCCGGCGCGCGCAGCGCCCGGGCCGTGGAATTCCTGATGAAGAGCGGGTTCCACAAGATCAGGAACCTCCAGGGCGGCATATTGGCGTGGTCCGACCAGGTGGACCCGAGTGTGCCGAAGTATTAAGCGGTTGCACTGCTGTAGCGGGGCGCTATGAGAGCCGAACCTAATAAATAACGACTGGCGGTCAGAGACCGCCGCTACAATGGCGCGCGGGAGCGCAGAGGCAGAACGAGCCACACCAGAGCGAGCGCCACCAGGAACGCGAGCAGCGCTCCGCTTTCGCGGTAGACGGCTGCCGGCTGCGCGAGTAGCTCAACCAGGGGTCCGGCGACCGCGGAGCAGAATGCGGCGGCCACGTAGGCCAGAGGGTTATTCCTGAAGAACAGCGCCACAATGATGACCGCCGCGGCAAGCGGAATGAAGCGGCTCACCCAGCCCAGGCCGAACTCGGCATACGAGTGAGCGCTGTATGGTCCGAGCGCGATCACCAAAAGGGCGACGCCCGCCCAGAACCACCAGGCTCTCCGCCGCCATCCCACGCATACCCCGTAAATCAGGATACCGAGCACCGCCGCCGCGCCCACACCGGTGAGCACGCCGCGAAAGAATATGCCGAGGGCGGGCGAGTAGGCGTCAAGCTGCGAGGATGGCCCGGCGAAGGGGACGGGCACGTAGGCGTGAAAGTGATTCGAGTAAAGCCGCAGGAGCTTCTCGATGCCCGAAGAAACGGCGAACGCCACAACCAGCGCGACCACCGTATCCCTGCGCCACACCCGTCGGAACGATCCGCGCAGCAGATTCCAGCTTGCGGGATACAAGCTGGTCACCAACCCAATCACCAGCCATAGCACCGCCCCGCCCGCGATCACCGTCACCACAATGCTTGCCGCGGCCTGAAGCCTGAAGTTCGAGAGCGTCACGGAGGTGTTGTACTCGCGACCGAGCGCGGAAAGGCCGTTCAGCGCGTCAAGCGCCAGGACCACGGTCAGGAGAATAGCGGCCTTCAGGCTGGGCACCCAGCGAATCGCTCCGCTTCGCACCCGCTTCACCAGCAGCCACACGCCGCCCGCAATTAAGCCCGCTCCAAAGAGGACGGCCAGCGCAAGCAGCGCGAAGTTGGCAGCGGTTGTGGACTGCTGCTCGCGGACCCAGTTTTCCGGAAGTTTGTAGCCGCGCGAAAAGCTCACCAACTGGTTCCCGGCGATGTCCACGCGCAGCCGATAGAGCGCCTGCGCGATATTGCGCGGATCACCGGGCCTGGCCTGCCAGACCAGCGTGTAATCCTCGCGCGCTTTCCGCTTTTCCGCCTGCGACTCCTGAAGAACGAATTCGGAAAGATGATATCCGTGATCAGTGACGGCGCTTTCGCCCAGCGCGATGGCCTGCGCCGGAGAGAGCGAGGCTCCCGGCGCATTCTCATCGATGATGTGCTGCCAGGCAAACACCTTGCCGTCGGAAACGCCAAGAAAAACGAGCCGCTCCTCCTTCTGAAGGGGCCTGAAGAAACGCACCTCCCACAGAAATAGCCGGGAAGCGCGGCGAAGGACGCGGTTAGTTTTGGGAACCGAGAGGTGATCGAGGAAATAGCGCGCGGCCAGCGGATCGACATTGGACTCGATCCACGCGACGCTGCGATAGCTGGCGGGATCGGCGCCGCGGGATTTGAGGAACGCCCGCGCGGTGCGGATCGCCTGCAAGCGCGCGACGCCCACCTTGACGCTTCCTCCGAGGTGATCGGCCTTGATGAACGAAAGCCCGCCAAACACCACCACCAGGATTACCGCCGCTTTCAGTTTCCGGCGCGAGAGAGGCTGATACTCCGGCAGAATAACAGAGGCCTCCTCGACGGCAGCTTGGGAAGCGCGGGTGATTCCTTCGCGCGCGTTTGTCACCGCGCCTTCCTCGGCGAACGTGCCCGAGCCCAGATAAGCCGCGAGCGCGACAATGAGCGGAATGAGCATGACGCCGGCCGAGGCGCCGCCCGAGATCATCAGGTAATGGTTGGGCGAGCGGAGCAGGAGAAACGCCGAGTAGAGGGCGTCCACCGAGTAGTGCCACATCAGCGTCGCCAGAATCCCGAAGCGCAGCATAATCACGCCCACGATGATGCCGCCGATGCCGACCTCCACGCCCCGGATGAAAAACGGCTCGTTGGGGTAAGCGGAGTGCAGA
>JBOGJW010000360.1:0-5385 GCA_050745245.1 Terriglobia bacterium
TGCCGGCCTGCCGATTTACGCATCCGAAGCGTTCTTGCGGTCAGAGAGCAACGAAGTCGGATGGCTCGGCGGAACGAGCGGCGGCGAAGACCTTGATTGCGTTTTGCCTTACATTATCGTCCGAAAAGCAGGCTTCCACATGGTGCGATTGCGCACGGCGACGATTCCTCTCTCAGACGAGCTCAGCGTCGAAGCAGAGGGAGACTTTTTGAACGGCGCCGTCGAGCATTTTCGCTTAATCGGGGCGGACCTCATCCTCCCATCCCCGAATACGGCAGTTTTCCAGACTTATCCGGCCGGTGCTTCCGCGGCTCCCTACGGAACGGTGATTAAAGATCTCCGCCAGCCGGAACGCGTGCTTTGGAGTGAAATCCGAAAAAGTTACAGGCAAAACATCCGCAAGGCCCAGGCTGAAGGCGTTACGATTGAAAGGGGCGCGCAATACCTCGAGATAGCTTACGAGCTGATCGCCGGGACTATGAAGCGGTCGGGAGCGCGATTTAGAAGCCGCAGCGAGTTTAGGCGACGGGTCTTGGCGCTGGGGGAAAACGTCGAATTGTTTGTTGTCCGGCACAACGGCGTAATCCAAGGCTGTATGGTGGCGCCGTATAGCCAGCATACAGCCTACAATTGCTACGCAGGCTCGTTGCCGGCGCCTGCGCTAGGCGCGATGCATCTTCTCCACTGGGAGGCTATTCGTTACTTTCGGGCTTTAGGCGTCAGATTTTTCGACTTTCAGGGCATTAGAATCAATCCTGAAAAAGGCTCGAAGCAGGACGGCATCGCGCTGTACAAGCGCGGGTTTGGTGGGAATTTAGTGCAAGGCTACGTGTGGAAATACCCCCTTCGCCCGCTGAAATTCGCGGCGTACTCACTTGCGGCGCGCGTGCTGATGGGCGGCGACACGGTAGACCAGGAACGCCATAGATTGGCGCTGAGAGTGAGCTAGGTTGCAATGGCAGCCAAAGCAATCTATATCGAAGAACAGGTGCTCGGGGGGCCGGGCTCGGGCGCTTCCACGGGCGCCCTCATCGTGAATGCCGATGATTGGGGACGCGACCGCGAGACCACCGAGCGAACGCTTGAATGCATACGACGCGGCGCCGTCTCCTCGGTAAGCGCGATGGTTTTCATGCAGGATTCTGAGCGCGCCGCCGGGGTCGCGCGCGAACACGGAATCGACGCCGGCCTGCATCTCAACCTTACGGAGCGGTTTTCGACTTCCCCCTCCCGGCTCGCCGAATATCAGCGAAGAATCGCGCGGCGGCTGCACCGGCATCGACTGGCCCAGGTGATTTTCGATCCATTGCTGATGAATTCGTTCGAGTACGCGGTCGCGGCGCAGATTGAAGAGTTCAGCCGTCTTTACGGCGCCCCGCCGCGCCGGATTGACGGGCATCACCACATGCACCTTTGCGCCAACGTGCTTCTGGGCAAGCTCCTGCCGCGTGGGGTTGTAGTTCGCCGGAACTTCTCGATCGGGCCGGGCGAAAAGAATCTCGGGAACCGGCTTTACCGCAGGGCGGTGGACCTGATGCTCTCGCGCCGGCACGCGCTCACAGACTTTTTCTTCGCGCTGGAGCCGCTAGAGCCGCGCGAGCGCCTGCGCCGGATCTTTTCGCTTGCCCGTCGGTTTACGGTCGAAGTGGAAACACATCCCGCGAATCCGGACGAATATCAGTTTCTTAGCAGCGGAGAAGTCTTCCGCTGGGCCGCAGACTGTCGCGTGGCGCGCGGTTACTCGCCGCCCACAACCAAACAATTTCTGCTGAGGCCTGCCCGGAACGCGGAGCGGGCGGTGAAAGCTCATTAACAAAGGAGAGTAGACAATATGCGCATCTTTATCGCGGGGCTGGACGGCTATCTCGGATGGTCCCTCGCCCAGCACCTTGCGTCCCGGGGGCACGAGATCGCCGGGGCCGACATCTTTTACCGCCGCAAGTGGGTAGAAGAGATGGGCTCCTGGAGCGCCACACCCATTGCCAGCATCGAGGAGCGCTTGGCCGCGTTCAAAAGCCGCTACGGAAAGCCACTGCGCTTTTGGGATGGCGACCTGCGGGAGTATGCCCTGGTCGAGCGCATCTTCTCTGAGTTCCAGCCCGAGGCCGCCGTACACCTTGGCGAGTGCCCTTCCGCTCCTTACTCGATGATGGACGTGTATCACACTACGTTCGTGCAGACGAACAACATTACGAGCACGCTCAACCTGCTTTATGCCATGCGCGACGTGCGGCCGGACGCGCACCTCGTGAAGCTCGGGACGATGGGCGAGTACGGGACGCCCGGAGTCGATATCCCAGAGGGCTTTTTTGAGATCGAGTACCGCGGGCGGCGCGCCAATTTCCCGTTCCCGCGGCTGGCCGGCTCGTGGTACCACTGGTCGAAGGTGCACGGGTCGAACAACATCATGTTCGGGTGCAAGATCTGGAATCTGCGCTCGACCGATATCATGCAAGGGGTGGTTTTCGGGACCCGCATCGACGCCATGGGCGAGGACGAGCGCATGCTGACACGCCTCGATTTCGACCAGGCGTTTGGAACCGCGATCAATCGCTTCTGCTGCCAGGCGGTAATTGGCCATCCGCTCACCCCGTTCGGCAAGGGCCATCAGCGCCGCGGTTTCCTGCCCTTGCGCGACTCCATGCAGTGCCTGACGCTGGCGGTCGAGAACCCGCCGCGCCAGGGCGAATACCGCGTGTTCAACCAGTTCGAAGAGGTTTACGACATCACCGAGCTGGCGCTCAAGGTGAAGAAGGCTGCGGCGCCGCTCGGGATCGAGGCGGAGGTCAAGAACGTTGAAAACCCGCGCGCCGAGATGGAAGAACACTACTACCAGGCCGACCACCAGCACCTGTTCGACCTTGGCTACAAGCCCACGCACGATGTCGAATCCGAAGTGGCAATCATGCTGAAAGACCTCATCAAGTACCGCAGCCGGATTGAGGCCAAGCGCGACGCGCTCATTCCCGACGTGCACTGGAGCGGCCGCCGCGAGCGCGTGCGATTCCTGCCGGAAATTGGCAGACCGAGAAAAGCTGAAGAGCCGGAAGCACTCGCCGGGAGCTCGCGGCGCGGCTCCAGCCCCGAGCCCGTGGGGATTGTATAGCGCTCTTTGGAGGGTGTCATTCTGAGCGGAGCGAACGGGCTCAGGATGACATCCTCTTTGGTTACGGCTCTGCCGCGCGTGTGCGCCACAGGAAACTTCGCTGGAACTCCCGCTTCTTCCGCAAATGGGTGCTTTGCCGCAATCCTGAACTAACCTGGAAACACCTTATGGACCACATCTGCGTGTGCATCTGTACCTACAAGCGCCCCCATCTCCTCGATCGTCTGCTTGAGAGCCTGCGCGAGCAGAAGACAGGCGGCCGGTTCACCTACTCCATCGTGATCGCGGATAACGACAGCCAGCGCTCCGCCGAGGCGGTGGCTTCCGCGTTTGCGGCTTCCTCCCGAGTGCCCCTCCAGTACTGCATGGAGCCGCGGCGGAGCGTGTCGTTCACGCGCAATCGGGCGCTTGAGAACGCCACCGGAAACTACATCGCATTTATTGATGACGATGAATTCGCTCCGCTGCGCTGGCTGCTGACGCTGTACGAGGCCTGCAATCGGGACGGCGTAGCCGGCGTCATGGGTCCGGTGGATTCGTATTTCGATCAGGAACCGCCGGAATGGGTGCGGAAGGGCAAGTTTTATCAGCACTCGGCCTACCCCACCGGGACTGTGGTGGTATGGACCACGGCGCGCACGGGCAATGTGCTCTTCAAGCGGGAAATACTGCCGGAAGAGGAGCAGCCGTTCAGGCCGCAATTCCAGGGCGGCGGCGCCGACCAGGATTTCTTCCGCCGGCTCATGGAGCGGGGGCACGTATTCGTCTGGTCGAGCGAAGCGGTCACTTATGAGGCGGTGCCGCCGGTGCGCTGGAAGCGAAGCTTCATGCTGCGCCGCGCGCTGCTGCGCGGCTACGCGGCGCGTCTTCAGCCGACATTTGGAGGGCGCGACCTCCTCAAGTCTCTGGTTGCCGTTCCGGCGTACCTGCTTGTGCTTCCCGTAGCGCTCGCGCTCGGGCACCACCGGTTTATGGCGCTCCTGGTGAAGTCCTGCGATCACCTGGGTAAGGTGCTGGCGTCGGTCGGCATCAGGCCTGTCAAGCAGCCTTACGTGACGGAGTGAGGGTGAAGACCGCCGATTTCATCATTGATCCCTGCGAGCTGATCCTGGTCACTGGGGCAAGGGGGTTTATTGGCGCCCGCGTCGTGCACACGCTGCATGAGCGGGGATTTCGGAACGTGCGCTGCTTTACGCGCCGCTCCACAGCGCCGCCGGTGGTTGAGGATGCGGCGGGCAGCAACGGCTGCGGGTCGCGCTGTCAGATATTTCAGGGGAATCTTCTCTCGCGCGAAGACTGCGCCGCCGCCGCGAAAGGCGCGGCAGTGATTATCCACCTCGCCGCCGGCCGTGGCGAGAAGTCCTTTGCGGGCGCCTTTGTCAACTCCGTCGTGGCGACCCGGAACCTCCTTGAGGCGTGCGCCGGCAGCGCAACCCTGAAGCGGTTCGTAAACGTCAGCTCGTTTTCTGTCTATACCAACAGCCGAAAAGCGCATTGGCGGCTGCTCGATGAGTCCTGCCCGGCGGAATCGCATCCTGAGCTTCGCGGCGACGCCTATTCATTCGCCAAGGTCAAGCAGGACGAAATTGCCGCCGAGTACGCAAAGAAGTTCTCAATACCTTGCGTGACGGTGCGGCCGGGATACGTGTACGGGCCTGGCAATCTCGGAATCACGGGCCGTGTGGGCACCAGCACGTTCGGTGTTTTCCTGCACCTGGGCGGCTCGAACCCGGTCCCTTTCACCTACGTCGATAATTGCGCCGACGCAATCGTGCTGGCGGCGCTGAAGAAGGGCATCGATGGCGAGGTGTTTAACGTGGTGGACGACGACCTCCCTTCCAGCCGCCGTTTCCTGCGCTTGTACAAACAGAACGTGAGGTACTTCCGCTCCGTCTACGTACCGCACGCTCTTAGCTATGCGTTGTGCTGGGCGTGGGAGCGCTATTCTTCCTGGTCTGAGGGGCAACTGCCGCCCGTCTTCAACCGCCGCGAGTGGCACGCCTATTGGAAGATGACGCGGTACAGCAACCGGAAACTCAAGAGCCGCCTGGGCTGGAGCCCGGCGGTACCGACCGCCGAGGGGCTGAGGCGCTACTTCGCCGCCTGCCGTGAGAAGGAGCGGAATGCTTAAAGCGGCCATCGTGGGCTGCGGCAAGATTGCCGACGACCACGCCTCGCAGATGCGGAGGATCAAGGGCTGCGAGATCGTGGGCGCGTGCGACCGCGAGCCGCTGATGGCGCGCCAGCTTGCCGAGCGATTCGGAATCCCGCGCCATTTT
>JBOGJW010000361.1:0-2625 GCA_050745245.1 Terriglobia bacterium
CATAAAGCCGCCTCTACGCGCCCGAAGCCGAGCCATTACTCACGTCCGGTCCGTGGCGCCCGCCGGCTGGAGCGCCTGCTTCAGCTTGATCTCTTTCACTCGCGCGGCCTCGGGGCGGCTCTTATAAAACGGATCGAGCGGATAGCAGCCGGAGATCATGCCATTGCGCGGGCCGTTCGTGCAATCGCTGAACGTGCGGCAGATTCGCTTGGCATCGAGCGAGCCTTTCTGCAGCGCGTCGGCGGGAAATTCCGGGTATGAGAGCATCATGCGGCCGAGGCCAATAAAATCGGTCCAGCCCTCGCGCGCCGCCGCCTGCGCGAAGTGCGGAAGGAAGTTCTGGAAGTAGGTCCATCCGGTAGAAACGATCCGCATCTCGGGCGCGCTGGCTTTCAGCTCGCGCGCGGCATGGAGCAGCCGCGCGCACCCGGCCAGCGGGTCTTCCGGCGGCAAGTAGCCGTCACACGGCGGAAAGAGCGCCGGCCGCGAGAGGTGCGGGGCGTAATAGGGGCTGCTCGCGCTCACGTTCACCAGGTGGACGCCGAGCGAGGAGAGCATTCGCAGCAGCGCTTTGGGTTCGGCGAGAGCGGGGCGGCCGGGGTCGCCGCGGTCCACTCCGAAGCCGGACGTATACGGGAGCGAACTTTGCATCGGATATCCCTGGCCGGTTTCGGGGTTGCGGGCGAACGGGATTGTGTCGTAGACGCTCGCGCGCACGCCGATGCCGAGGCCGGGCGCTGCGTCCCTCACGGCGGCGATCAGCTCGCGAAGGAAGCGAGTACGATTTTCAAAGCTCCCGCCGTAAGGCCCGGAGCGCTCGAAAGCGCTCAGGAACTCGTGGCCGAGATACCCGTGGCAGTGCTTCAGGTCGACAAAATCGAACCCCGCGGCTTGTGCGAGATGCGCGGCCTTGCCGAAGGCGGAGATGATGCGGCCGATTTCGGCGTCAGAAAGCGGTTCGCTCTGCGCAGCAAGAGGAAATTTCCGGTCGAGCAGCGGATGGTGATAGGCGATGATCGGCTCCTGCCGGTCTTTGTAGCGCGGGCGGCAGAAGCGGCCCGAATGCGTGAGCTGCAATCCGAAGACAAGATCATCGGCGGCGCCAAAACGCTCGGCGTGCAGCGCAATCACTTCCCGCCGCAGCTTCTCGATCGCGGGCGCCGTTTGCTCGTTCAGCAAGAGCTGGTTGGGATTCGCGCGCGCCTCCGGCAGCACCGCAACCGCCTCGCCTCCCCAGATGAGTTTCGCGCCGCTCTTGGCGAAGTTGTGCCAGCGCCGTCGCGTCAGCTCCGAGGGCGTGCCGTCTGCTTCTGCGTCCCAGCCTTCCATCGGCTGAACGGCGAAGCGGTTGTCTGCGCGCCGCGTTCCCCCCTGCCGGGGAATCTCGACCGGCTGCGCGAGTGGCGAATCATCGGCCTTCAGAATCGATTCATCGGCCGGCATCTCCCATCCGAGATTGCGCAGGTGCGCGGCGAGCGCGGCTGAACTGCGGAAGCTTGCGACGCGAGGATAATTTTTGACGGCCATCACGATCGCTTTACAGCGTCGCGCGCGGCGTCGGCGCTCTTGTCATCCTGATCCCGCAGAGCGGGAGCGAGCGCGGACCTGCATTCAGGTCCGCAGCTTTTCCCTGGGCCCTGGCGAACAAGCCGCAGACCTTGAGAGGCAGGTCTGCAGTGCAATACGGTAAATTCTTGTTTTTTTAGCAAACATTTTGGGTGCTCGCGGCCCGCCGTTACCCCCGCGAAAGCGGGGGTCTATTGATAAAATGGATTCCCGCTTTCGCGGGAATGACTGTAAATGGCGTTTGGTTGCGGCTCTGCCGCGCTGCGCTACTTCACTTGCCACTTTCAACACGCGGGCAGGGATGCCCGCGCTCCGGCGCTACGAGAGCAGCAGCCGGTCGACGCGCTCGCTCAGGTCGCGCAGATAAGCCGCATCGCCGCGGCCGAGCTCCACCGTGAACGTTCCCGTGTATCCGATATCGATGAACGCCTGCCGCACGGCCGGCCAATTTACGATGCCGTCGCCCAGGTTAACGAATTTCCTCGTCTTTGGGTCGTAGTCCTTGAGGTGCACTTTTGCGATCCGCTTGCCCAGGGTATGAATCCAGTCTTGCGGATATCCGATGGGCATGATGTTGCCGGTGTCGAAGTACGACCTGACGTGCGGGCTCTTGAAGTCGTCGATGTAGCGCGCAAACTCAAGCGGGCTCAGAAGGAACTTGCTTTGATTGGCGGTCTCCTCGAACGCCATCACCACACCGAGCTTTTCAGCCAGAGGAATAAGCTGCTCGATGCGCTTGCGCGAATTCACCCACGCCTCGCGGTAGGTGACGGATGGCGTGACCACGCCGGGAATGACGAGCGTCGCCTCGGCGCCCCAGAGGTGCGCATTGCGCAGCGCGGCGGATTGCGCGGCGATGCTCTTCTCGCCCAGCTCGCGATCGTTGCTGCTGAGCGGATCGCGCCAGTTCATGGGATTTGCCACCGAGCCGATCTCGATGCGGGCGGTCTCGGCGGCTTGCTTCGTCTCCGCCGCGAGGTGCGCGTCAAACGTGGCGAAGGGTTCCATCTGCTGGAAGCCGCACTCCCGCGTCATGCGGAAGCCGTCGAGCAAGCTGAT
>JBOGJW010000362.1:0-6955 GCA_050745245.1 Terriglobia bacterium
CGCCGCCACCAGCGTGCCCATTTGAGCGGTCAACCGCATCGCCTTGCGGCGATTCGCCTGTTCTGACATCTCCTCCGCTTCCGGATCGTAAAGCGAGAGTGCGGAGACCAGCGTCCGCAAAGTCTCCATCGGGTGCTGCGGGGGAGGGAACTCCTTCAGCAGGCGGAGGATTTCGGGAGCGAGGGCGCGATTCTCCGCAAAATCGCTGCGAAGCTGGTCAAGCTCGCCGCGGCGCGGCAATCGCCCGCACCAGAGAAGGTAGACCACTTCCTCGAAGGTCGAATGCGCGGCGAGGTCGTGGATATCGTAGCCGCGGTACATCAGCTTGCCCCGCTCGCCGTCAATTGAGCAGATCGAAGACTGCGCAATCACAACGCCCTGCAGGCCGGCCTTAACTTCCGCCATGCGAATGCTCCCTCACTGAATCCCTTCAATTTTTATCATACATCAGGATGGGCGGTCGCCGGAACAAGCGGTACATGACGCAGAAGGTTCGGTCCCGGGACGTGCTCGATTTCCGGGCCGTCCTTGCGCAATGGGTGCACCGGATCCACTGGTGGCCGGGTCCCGCGAAGCGGGAGCATTCAACGAACCGGCCCCTCGTGTGGCCTTATCCATCTTTCGCGCGGCTAACGTTTATGTCGCATATGTCGCGCGCCGCGAGTGATCACGGGGCGTGGCGGAAAATTATGTTTTTGCCACATAATGGAGTGAGCCCCGAATGGGCGTAAATAAGGACATACGGAAGAAAATTGACGGACTCAAGCGCGACCGACGGAAGCATCTCCTGAAGCTGGATCGCGAAATCAGGAAAGAAGTACCCGATCAAGGGTTGATTAAGAAATGGCGGAGTGAGATCGCGCAGCGCGGTGCCGGCATCGGTCTTTTAGAACACCGCTTGAAAAGACGGAGGAATTATGCCGCGCGTAAAGGCTGAACCCATATCGCTTCATGCGGTGGAGGTTCTCTCGAAAGAGGTGATGGCGGAGGGAGTCAAAGACTACCAATCTGCTTTGAAGAAGTTGCTTCGCGCCAAGCCGGGAACGGAACGCCATCGATCTGTTTTGTGCGATCTATCGGTTGCAGCATCCATCCTGGTCAGCAAGTCGAAAATTGCCCTCGAAGCTATTGATGAGTACCTGGAATCCCTGCCAGATGATGACGGCGATTAGGGCAGGTGATGCAGCCTAGCCGTCCGCCGCTACCGCAGACCGATATTCGCCGCCCGTTACTGCTTTTCGGGAAGCGCGCCGATCACAGGGGCCTGAAGCGCGAGCACGCGCTGCACCTGGCTGTTCCAAACCGCCCATTCGTGCCTGCCGGGGACCTCGCAGTAGCGATAGGGAATCTTGAGCCGGGCCAGCAGGGCTACGAACTCGCGGTTTTCACCCAATAACGGATCGGAGGAGCCAACCGCGAGATAGAGCTGCGGCATCTCCGACACCGGGATCTCGCCGATCAACTCGAACACGTCGTTCCGCCAGCGCTTGGGGTTATCGACGGGGCCAAAGTCATCGTCCAGCGTCTTGCGGATCGCGCTGTCCGGTGGAATCAGCGCCTCAAATACCGGCTTCGCGGAGGCCAGCGCGCCGCTCAGGCTCGCCGCCGCAGCAAACATCTGGTGGTACTTCAACCCCAAGAGCATCGCACCATAGCCTCCCATCGAGAGACCGGCGACGGCGCGGCCCTGGCGCTCCGCCATGGTGCGGTAATGGCTGTCCACGTATGGAATCAGGTCGTCGATGATGTAACTCTGCCATCCGAGCTTCGGGTTTGTGTAGTTATCCACGTACCAGCCGTTTTCGTCCTCGGGCGTGACGATGATCTCTTCGTAGGCCTTCGCGTACGTCGTGAGCCCCGTCTTTGTGACCCAATCGGAATAGTGCCCCGTGTACCCGTGCAGGAGGTACAGCACCGGGTAGCGGCGCGTTGTGGAGGCGTAGTCCTGCGGCAGGATGATGTTGAAGCTCACCTGCATTCCGCCCAGATGCGCCGGGTTAAACGACACGGTCTGGTAATCTTTCCCCGCCGCGGGCAGCGCAGCGAGCGCAAGCCAGATCAATGCCGCGGCGCAGCAGAGGCGCACCGTCGCGGGCCACCGCTCGCGTTCAGACCTTGCGAAATTCGCATTCATTTTTTACGCCCTCCTGAATTTCACCGTCCGGGGTAGCACCGCCGTCCCGGCGGCACTGCCGGCAAGATGCGGGCGCTAAAGATAACGGGCGCACCGCCGTCCGCCTACGCCGGCACGGCGTGCTTTGAGATATACTCCTCCAGCCGCGACTCGTACGGTCCGATGTAGCGGAAACGCTCCGCCCACTCGAAGCCGTAAGGCGCGCCAACCTCCCTGTCGGAAGGGACGGCGCGCTCGTGCAGCGAATCGACGTCCAGCACAAAATGCTTGATGTAATTCCGGTCCGCGGCGGCAGCGTTCTCTCCAAGAATAGGAAGGCGCAAACCGCGCGCGGCGAGGCGCGCGCGCAGCCGGGCGCCATTCTCCCCGCCGGGGCCCTGCGTCGCCACTGCCCGGATGGATTCCACCTTCGTGTCGATCGTCCCGCTGATATCGACCACGCGGTTGGCAATCTGCGGGCCGCGCGCAAAGTAATATTTCTCGGATACGCCGTGCGGCTTCAGCCCCGCCTCAAGCTGCTCCGGATAGTCCTTCGACATGCCCGCCATCCAGCAAGCGGATTCTACCACCGCCGCCGTCACATAATGGTCAGGGTTCTCCTCGTAAAGTCCCCAGTGATCGTATGAAACCACCGTGTCCACCTGGAGCATGCGAAACAGCAGAATGAGGCGGCCTTTAAAATCCTGGGGCGAGATGGCGTCGAGGCGATGATTGCGGTATGAGAGATTGTAGGCCTTCTTCAGGCCGAGAGCGCGCGCGACGGCGACGTTGTCCTGTTCATTGTGCAGCACGCCTTCGCCCCGGGTGCCGCCTCCCGTCATCTCATCATTCGTGGTGCGGATCAGATAGCCCGTGTAGCCTTCCCGAAGCAGCTTGGCGACCGTGCCGCCGGAAAAGAGCGGCACATCGTCGGCGTGCGGCTGGATAGCCGCGAGGACTTTGCCGGCGTGCGGTTTCCCCGGGACCGAGCGCTCAAGCACGATCTCACCCCGGCGCGTCAACTGTGCCTCGCGCGCCGGATGCTCCGGAGCTCCCTGCCCAAAAGCCCGCAGTCCCGGGCCTGCCAGCGCGCCGCCCAGCAGCGCCCCCTCAATCAGGTCACGACGTCTCATATTCCTCCTCGCCCGCGCCCTTCAGTTTCATCCCGGTGATGAAAGCACAAGGCAGGGCGAAAAAGCAAGACTCACGCGCCGGCGCGGGACTCACGAGAATCGCTGCGAATATTTCCGCCGCATTGCTTCAATATCGTTATTCAGAGTGACATGAGCGAGAGCATAACGGTCGGGAAGCAGTTTCGACATGCGTTGGGAGGTGTCCTGAGCTTGCGCGATGAGCTGCCGCGCGTTTTTCCTGTTGTCGAGACTTGCGAGAAACTGTTCGCGAAGCGAATTCCATCCCGTCGACTGACTCCTGTCCACGAGCCTGCCGGGATAGAGCTCCACTAAATCGCGGAGCGCCAGCCGGCGCGGCTGATCCGGCTCCAGGTGCGCAATCGCCTGGCCGATGGAGCGATCCGGTTCGTACCCTTCCGGACTCCAGAGGTAGTCGGCGATGGTGAGCATCGGGATCCAGTTGGCCTCGTCCTGGGGGCTTAAAGGATTGGAGATATATCCATCGGCCATCGCCGCCAGCTCTGGATCACGGCCCATCAGCGGCCCAAGATGAAGCGTTGGCCGCGCGTCATTGCACGGGTAGTTGTCCCAGATAAACAGGCGGTGCTTCGCCAGTGCCTTGTAAGCCTCCGCATCCGCCCGCGTGATCGTGAGCGAGCAGACCTCCGGCCCCGTCCAGTAGAGATAGACCTCCGGATCGAGTGTTTCCGCAATCTCCCTGGTGTAGCGGTGTCCCGGCGTGTCGCCGCTGCCCAGCCGGGCGTGGGATTCTTTCCCGGATTGCCCCGTGCCCGCGTACCAGGTTGGAGTAAAGATCATGCGCGCTCTTGGGTCTCGTGCCCGCAACCGGCTGAAGATCTCATTTACGGTTCTGGCCTGGGCGCCGGCGTCGATTCCCTGGCGAATGTCGTCGAGGGAGATGTTGAACCAGCGCACGCCTGAATCCTGCATCCAGGCGTAGTGTTTCCAGAGCGCTTCAAAATCCGAGGGCTTACCGTAATCGAATGGCCGGGTGGAAGAAAGGATCGGGTTCATGCTGAAGCAGAACTCGATGCCACGCTGCCGGCAGCTCGCAACAACGCGCTCGTAGGCAGCTTTTTTCGCCTTTGGCAGCGGCTGGTCCCAGTGGTTCACCGTCCGGTTCGGAATCCGCGCCCATTTGCCGTGCACCTCCAGGTCCCACATCGAGCTGTAGCAGTTCATCAGGAAATTCATCTTGCATTTGGCCATTACCGGAATCGTTTCCAGATACTGCGGCGGCGTCCAAGCCCATCCCTTGATGCCGCGCAACGTGAATGCGGGACGGTTCGAGGCGCCTTCAGGCAGCGGAAGGAGTTGCCTGGGAAGCGCCACGCGGAAGGGCTGCGGCGAAGGCGTTTGGGCGGAGCCGGTCGAAGCTGCGCCAGATGATCCGGCGAACGCAAGCCCAGCCGAGGCGGTGATCCATCGCAAAAGTTGCCGGCGTGTGAGGCGAAGCATGTTCTGTGACCTCCGAATCATTCCGCCCGAAGCGGGTAGCGCAGCGCAACCTGGCCCGCGGCGGCCGCCGCAGCGCGCCGTTCCCGCCTTCCGGGGGACGCTTACTGAGCGGTCACCAGAATCCTTTTTTGCAGTAACGAGCCGGGCAGCTCAATCTCGTCATCCTGAGCCGAAGTCCACGGCTTTCCGTTCACCGTAACTTGCTTGAGACCCTTATTCGCGCCGGGGGCTCGTAGCCACAATCCTACATGCGCGGGGTAGCGTCCCGTTGCCGAGGCGATCGGTCCAATCGTGGCATGTATTTGACCGGAGGACGGAGACGCATCGATTGTGAAGCTCAGCAAGCCGTAATACGTGGGCGCACGCATTACTGCAAGGCGCTTGCCTGCGGCCAGCCAGGCGCGAGGCGTGCCGGAGGCGAGCAAAAGGTTATCTCTTTCCCGCCTCACCAGCATCAAGCGCAGCAGCCGAAGCTGCTGCGTATTCGAATAGGTGTGCGGCAGCGTCATTTCGTTAATCCCATAGGGGAGATGAGTTACTTCGACAGCGGCATAAGTACCCCGCGACATACCGTAGGCCCGCATGGAGTAAAACGTAAGAAGCACTTCGGGCACGTTTCCATTTCGAAGCTGAGTCAACGCATAACCGTAGGTGTAGGCGTGGTCCACGCCGTCGGCGAAGCGGTCGAGGCCGAGGAGCAGCCCGCCTCTCGCATCCATATAATGCGTCATCCAGTCCGCGCGCGGGTCGTGAGGCGCAAAAATCTTCGTCTCCAGAATCTCCGGGGCGCCGAGGCCGTAGTAATCGCCCCCGCCTTGCTTGAGAAGGCGCCGGGTGAGCGGCTCGATGGGTAACGCTTTGATGCCGGCTTCCACCACCGCCGCGCGATTCATCGAATCGAGAATATCCTGCCGGTAATCATCCGCCTCCCGGAGCCACTTTGCAGCCTCTGATGTCATCCCGGCCTCGTGAAGCGCCACCGCGGTCTCGTGCATGCCCAGCCAGTTGTAGGAATCCGTAAAATAGGAATAAACAGGAGTTTGGTAATCACAGTACGACGCGCCGGGCGGAAGCAGACCGTAGGTGAGCGGCCGGGTTCCATTCTGCATCACCTTCGTTGTCGTCCGGCGGCGGCTGATCCATTCGCATGATTTGATCATGCGCGGCACGATGCTCTTGAACCAGGCAAGATCATGACTGTACTCGTACTCCTGAGCGAGCGCGAAGAGCAAAGCCCCGTTGTCCGGCAGGCCGAAGACGGTGAGATACAAGCCATCCGGTTGCTGCTGCTTCAGCATGTCATCGAGGTATTTTTCGGCGTCTTTCCAATACCCGTAGCGCGCCAGCGCGTCGCAATACAAGGCAGCGCTGTAGCCATATACCTCTTCGTAGAAGCCGCTTCCGTCGTGAATCTCGTAATTGCCGTTGATCTTGTGGACGTTCAGGAAGTTGTACATCAGCCAGGCGCGGTAGGAGTCATTCACGCGCGATTCGGGCGTGGTGATCTGCATGTACTGGTTGAGCAGCCCTTTCCAGAAGGTCTTCGTTTTGGCGAGCGCCCGGCCAAATTCTGTCTCGTCCAAGGGCGACACCGGCCGCTGAGGGTCCACGTGATAAGGTATCTTGACGTAGAAGTCGTGCCGCGCGCCCGCCCGAACTACGGCCGAATACGACGGAACCGGCCCTCCCAAAGCCGGCGCGGAGTAGATTCTGACAGAGGCTTTCAGCGCCCGCGAACGCGGGTTCGTTACTCGAAGCCGGATATAAGCTGAAAGAGGTTCGTCCGGACTCAGGCTGGGTGAATATCCAAACACCGTCTCTTCGTAGAGCAGTCCGGCGAATGGCCATCGGGTTTGAACTACGGGCAGGTAGCCATCCAGCAGACATCGGGTGACAGGCCCGCCGATGTCGTAGGGCGAAGGCGGATTGCCCAGACGGAACATGATCCGCACTCTCCCGTGCTGCCCCGTCCGGGCCACGCCCAGCTCCAGCGTGCCATCCCATTCGACGCCGATCGCATCGGGGTGCTCCTTTACGCCCACGATGGCCCGTGGCCGTTTCATTGCGGGAAAATAGCGCGCCACGCGATCGACCGACGGCTCCCCCTGGGCCAGCACCTCCTGCCCAAGCACATCCGTGTTGGACGCGAGCGCGCGCTCGGCATCCGGCCCGAACTTCCACGGCATCATGTTGGTTTGAGCAAAAAGCCCCGGAGCGTCGAATATCAGGG
>JBOGJW010000363.1:0-2933 GCA_050745245.1 Terriglobia bacterium
GGTGAGGGGCGCCTAACCGAAAGTTTCGACGCAGATTCTTCTCTGCCCTCAGAATGACATGACCCGGAGCCCTTTTAGCAACCTGCTACACTACAGTAGAAGCGACGGAGGAACTGTGAGCCCCACGCCGGCATTTCAAAAGACAAGAGTCCGGAGGAGCGTGCCCCTTAAAAAGCTGAAGAGCATCGTGGGCGAGGCGCATCTGCTTTGGCGCCCCGAAGACCTGATGCTCTACGAATACGACGGCCTCTCGGCTGAGGGTCTGCCGGACGCGGTCGTTTTCCCGGGTTCAACCGCGGAGGTGGTCGAAATCGTCAAGCTCGCCGACCGCTGCGGCATTCCCATCGTCGCGCGCGGCGCGGGCACGGGGCTGAGCGGCGGCGCCGTGGTCACCGAGGGCGGCATCGTCGTGGGCTTCTCGCGCATGAAGAAGATCATCGAGATCGATCTCGAGAATCAGCGCGCGCGCGTGCAGCCGGGCGTGGTGAACCTGGACCTCTCTCTTGCCCTTTCCGATTCCGGGTACTACTACGCGCCGGACCCTTCCAGCCAAAAGGCGTGCACGCTGGGGGGCAACGTGGCGGAAAACTCCGGAGGCCCGCACACTCTCGCCTGCGGCGTGACAACGAATCACGTGCTCGGCGTCGAGATGGTGCTGCCGAACGGCGAGGTAGTTCACGCGGGCGGCAAGTGCTGGAGCCGGCCGGGGTACGACCTCACCGGCCTCATCGTGGGTTCTGAAGGCACTCTGGGCCTCGTCACCGAAATCACGGTGCGCATCTGCCGCAAGCCCGAAGCGGTAAAGACGCTGCTCGCGATCTACGACCGCGTGGCGGACGCTACCCAAACGGTCGCGGCGATTACCGCCTGCGGGCTCACTCCCGCGGCGCTCGAGATGATGGACGGCTTCACGCTCCGCGCCGTTGAGGCGGCCACGCACGCCGGCTATCCGCTGGATTCCGCCGCGGTACTGCTGATCGAGCTGGAGGGGCTGCGCGAAGCGTTGGAAGAGGAGGCGGTGCAGATCGAAGCAGCCTGCCGCGAACATCACGCCCGGCTGGTGCGCCAGGCTCGCACCGCTGAGGAGCGCGAGCTGCTGTGGCGCGGCCGCAAGAACGCCTTCGGCGCGCTCGGTCGCATCAGCCCCAGTTATTACGTGCAGGACGGCGTTATTCCCCGCACTCGCCTGCCGGAGATGATGGATTACATCGGGGAGGTTGCGCAAACACACGGCCTCCGCATTGGCAATATTTTTCACGCCGGAGATGGCAACCTCCATCCGCTGCTGATGTATGACAATCGCGACCCGGAACTGTGCCGCCGCGTCAGCAAGGCCGCCGCGGAGATCATCGCGCGCTGCGTCGAGCTGGGCGGATCGATCACCGGCGAGCATGGCGTGGGCATCGAAAAGAGCGAGCTGATGCCGCTCCTGTTTTCCGAAGACGATCTGGAGATGATGCGCGGGATCAAGGCCGTGTTCAACCCCGGTTCCACTTTCAACCCGGGCAAGGTGCTCCCTACCGGAAAAATGTGCGGCGAATTGCGAGTGAAGATCTGAGCTCTAGCGGCGAAAAAATTCGCGGCCGGTCATTCTGAGGAGGTCGCCGCGGCGGCCGACGAAGAATCCCCGTATTTGTTTGATTTTTAAGATACCGGGATGCTTCGCGGAGTTTACTCTGACCTCCTTCGCCACGCTCAGGACCGTTCGAAGCGGAGCGAACGGGCTCAGCATGACAGTCTGATAGAGCGCCGCTACAGCGCCGCGGATCGCCGGTGGAAGCGCCGGCCCTACAGCAGCCGCCCCTGCCTCTATGACGGACAATTTTCGATGCGGATTTGTGGCCATCGTGGGCCGCCCCAATGCAGGCAAGAGCACGCTGATCAACGCGCTGGTGGCCGAAAAAGTATCCATCGTGACGCCGGCGCCCCAAACCACGCGAAACCGCATCCTGGGCGTGTTGAACCGGCCCGGGGCGCAAGTCGTTTTCGTCGACACGCCCGGGATTCATAAACCGTTTTCCCGGCTTAACCAGCAGATGATGGCGTTCGTTCGCGAGGCGCTGGAGGGTCGCAGCCTGGCGCTTCTGGTTGTAGACGCCGCCGCCAGCTTCGGGCATGGCGACATGTTCGCCGTCGAGCTTCTCAAGCAGTACCATACGCGTGCGATCCTCGTTCTGAACAAGATCGATCTGCTGCGCAAGTCGCGCCTTCTGCCATTAATACAGCGCTATTCGGAGCTTTACCCCTTCGACGAGATCATCCCGGCCTCCGCGCTCAAGTCTGAGGGGCTGGACGAGCTTCTCACGGCGGTGATCGAGCGCCTGCCGGCCGGCGAGCCGCTTTTCCCCGCGGACTACTACACGGACCAGCCGAGCCGCTTCCTCGCTTCAGAGATCATCCGCGAAAAAGTCATCCTGCATACGAAGCAGGAGCTCCCCTACGTCACCGCCGTGCTCATCGATGAATTCAGCGAGTCGGAGCGCATCACACGCATTCGCGCCAGAATTGTGGTGGAAAAGGAATCGCAGAAGCCGATCGTCATTGGCGCCGATGGAGCAAGGATCAAGCAGATTGGCACCGAGGCTCGGCTTGAGCTGGAGCGAATCTTTCCCCCGCGTGTTTACCTGGACCTGCGTGTCGATCTCGAACCCGCGTGGCGCAATAACCGCGCCGTGGTGAGCGCGCTCGACTACCGTGGCGAGGCCGGCAATCGGTAAATCCCCGAGCGAGGCAGCGCGGACCTGCGTTTTTCAGAGCCTGCTCTGGGTGCAGCGAAGGGTCCGCAGTTTTTCTGTTGGGTCTTGAACAAAGGCCGCGGACCTCCCGCCAAGGCGGGCGGAGGTCTGCATTGCGCTACGCGGCTTGCTATACAGAGCGACATAAATAATTGAGCATATGATGGTTGGCGGTGTATCAGGGCCCGGCTTCAGCCG
>JBOGJW010000364.1:0-3760 GCA_050745245.1 Terriglobia bacterium
AGCCTGATGATAGCGGCTGTAATGCCTCGGTTTCGGGCGCGGATGTAGCGGCGGGTTTATCCCGCCATCCAAAAATGGCGGCGTAAAGCCGCCTCTACGCGCCTGAAACTGAGGCATTACTAGCGGCCGCAGAAAAAGTTTGACCTCTTATATTTCTGCGCATAAAATACGCACTAACTTGCCGGCGGCGCGGCCACGAAATCGCCCCGGCCGGACGAGGAAGGTATGGCGCGACCCAAATCATTCCGAAACCCGACCCGGGTAAGCCTGACGCTCAACCGCGAAACCGTGATGGCGGCCAGGCGGCTGGCGCGCCAGAATCGCCGGTCACTTTCCGAGCTGATTTCGGAGATCCTGGACGGGCATTTTCAGAAGAACGGTCATCGCCGGAAACGGAATTCTCTGTGATTGAGCTTCGCAACAAGCGCGCGCTCGTGGTGGGCCTGGCCCGCAGCGGAAGGGCGGTGGCCCACCGCCTGGCGCAGGAAGGCGCCCTGGTGACGGTTACGGACCTGCGCCCGCCCTCCTCGTTTGGCCCCGTCCTGCGGGAGATGATGGACCGCAACATCGGCCTCGAGCTCGGCGTGCACCGCGAAGAGACTTTCCTGAAGCAGGACCTCATAGTGGTAAGCCCGGGCGTGGACTGGGCGCTGCCGGCGCTCGATTCCGCGCGGCGGAAGGGCGTCCTGGTGGTGCCGGAGGTGGAAGCGGCAAGCTGGTTCTTTCAGTGCACCCTGGCGGGCGTCACGGGCACGAACGGCAAGACCACCACGGCGGCGCTGCTCGGCAAAATGCTCGAAGCCTCCGGCTTTAAGACCTATGTTGCAGGAAACATCGGCATTCCGCTCATCTCCGCCGCGGAGCAGTTCACGCCCGATTCGATCGTGGTGGCGGAGCTGAGCAGCTTTCAGCTCGAAGCGGTGCAAACGCTCCACTCGCACGTAGCCGTCCTGCTGAACATCAGCGAAAATCACCTGGACCGGCACCGCAGCTTCGGCGCGTATGTCGCCGCGAAGGCACAGATCTTCCGCAACCAGGGCCCTGAAGACTACGCCGTCCTCAACGCAGACGATCCGACGGTGATGAGCCTCGCGCCGGCGGTTGCCAGCCAGAAGGTCTTTTTCAGCATGGAGCAGGACTTGCCGGAAGGCGTGCTGCTGTCGCGCGGCCGGATCCTCTATCGTGTCGGGCACCTGGAGCGGACGCTGTTTGAGGCGAGCGAAATCCGGCTGCGCGGCGCGTTCAACATCGCCAATGTAATGGCTGCAGCGGCTGCGGCCTGCGTGCTCGGCGCCGAATTCAAAAGCGTGCGCCAGGCGGTGCGCGAGTTCACCGGCGTTGAGCATCGCCTGGAATACGTACGGACGCTCCGCGGCGTGGAGTTTTACAACGACTCGAAGGCCACGAGCGTGGATGCCACCGCCAAGGCGCTGTCGACGTTCGACCGGGGCCTTCACCTGATCCTGGGCGGGAAGGATAAAGGCGCTCCCTATACTCCCCTGCGGCCACTGATCGAGAGCCGGGCTAAGGGCGTTTATCTGATCGGGGAGGCTGCGGAGAAGATCGCGGCGGACCTGGAAGGCGTAAGCGTCATCCACGCGGGGAGCCTGAGAACCGCTTTGCACATGGCCCTAGCGCGAGCAATTCCCGGGGACGTGGTCCTGCTCTCGCCCGCCTGCGCGAGCTTTGACCAGTTTCAGGACTTCGAAGATCGCGGGCGCGCCTTCAAAGAGATGGTGAATCAGTTGGCCGAAGCCTTTCCTCCCCCGGCGCCCGAAGCGCCCCGCGCCGTCTCGCACGATCCGCATCAAGAGCCGCGTTCGCACGACGCGCTGCGCGCATCAGCTCCCGCAATCCAGGCCGCGACGCCCGCTGAGCCGCGTAGCGAGGAAACAGCGACGCCCGAGCGGGAGCCGCAGCGCCGTATTGAGTGGGAACGCCGCCCGGCGGCGGAAGAGAGCAGAGACGCGCCGCAGCCGTCGCTCGGTTCTGTTCCAGCCGCTGCGCGTCCCGAGCCGGCATACGTTCCCGAAGACCCGTACCTTTACGAAACGGACGCCGAGGAGGTCGCGGGAAGCGCCTTTCCCGAACCCGACTACAACGGCGCTGCCGATGCAGTATTCTCGCCGGAATCGGTGGAACCCAGAGGGGAACCGTTATCGCCCTATGAGGTTCGGGAGGATCCCGGCGCTCCCGCGGAGCCACGCCGGCAACCGACCTCCCGGCGTTGACCGATGGCAAGAAAACTCGAATCAGACAGAATTCTTTTTGGCGCCGTCGTCATTCTCGTGATCTTCGGGCTGGTGATGGTATTCAGCGCCTCGGCGGTCCTGGCGGCGGAGACCTACGGCTCGAGCTACCACTTCCTGGTCCGGCAGGGCATCTGGGCGGCGCTGGGCTTCATGGCCATGATGGCGGCAATGAATTTCGATTATCGCCGGATCAGGGATCCGCGAATCGTCTTCCCCGCCCTCGCGCTGCAGGTGCTGCTGCTGATGGCGGTGTTTTTGATGCCGAGCCGCCATGACACGCATCGGTGGTTTCACGCCGGTCCCCTGAGCTTCCAGCCCTCAGAACTGGCGAAGATCCTTCTGGTGATTTTCTTTGCCTATTTCCTGGATACCCGCAAGGCTCCGGTGAACGACCTGCGGCGCACGCTGCTGCCCCTCGCGATCGTTGTTGGGCTGCTGGTGCTGCTGATCCTGAGAGAGCCGGACCTGGGAACATCGCTTGCGGTCGTTCTGGTAGCCGCGGCGATGCTCTTCGCCGCCGGGCTTGACCTGCGCTACTTCGCCGCTGCCGGAGCCGCCGTGGCGCCGATGCTTTACCTCGTGATCGCTCATACCACCTACCGGCTGAACCGGCTGAGCGCCTTCCTTCATCCCGGCGAGGACCCGATGGGCAAGGGATTTCAAATCCTGCAGTCGCTTATCGCGGTGGGCTCCGGGGGTATCCTGGGCGCGGGCCTGATGGAGGGCCGGCAGAAGCTTTTCTTTTTGCCCGAGCCGCAGACCGATTTCATCTATGCGGTCATCGGAGAGGAGTTGGGGCTGATCGGGGCTCTCGCGCTGATGGCGCTGTTCGCGGTGATTCTGTGGCGCGGCATGCGGGCAGCCGTTTTTTGCGGTGATCGGTTTGGAAAGCTTCTCGCCGTGGGGCTCACCGTGTTGCTGGTCGGCCAGGCCCTCGTGAACATGAGCGTCGTGATCGGGCTGCTGCCGACCAAGGGCATTCCGCTGCCGTTTGTCAGCTACGGCGGATCGTCTTTGCTTATGAACCTGATCGCGGCGGGCATTTTGCTGAATATCTCGCAGCACGCGAGCGCAGACTCGCGGCTTTAGACGGCTGCTGAAAAACGTGTAGCGGCGGCTTTATGCCGCCATGTGGTCATTGAGGACACTGGATCAGTGGCGATATAAAATCGCCGCTACACCGTTTGGGTAGGATTTTCAGCAAGCCATTAATTTGACCGATGGAGCTAACTGTGCAAGCGCCGGGCAGCGACGCCTCGCCGGCCGTGACGGGCTCGCGCACTCCGCTGCGCGTGTTGATGGCGGCCGGCGGAACAGGCGGGCACCTCTTCCCGGCCCTAGCGGTCGCGCAGGAGTTGCATGCGCGCTGGGCGGCGCGGGAGCACGGCGGCCAGCCGGAATGCGTAATCTCATTCGTCGGGACGGGTCGGGGTCTTGAGGATCGCATAGTTCCCGGCGCTGGTTTTCCTGTTTATACCATCGCCGCGGCCGGCCTTAAAGGCATTGGA
>JBOGJW010000365.1:0-5009 GCA_050745245.1 Terriglobia bacterium
GCATCGGACGGCGCGACGCGATGGATCAGGTCGAGCGCGCGGCGCATGGCCGGGGAATTCGCAATCATCGCAGACGGCTCGGCCTGTTGCAGGCGCCGGTTTTCCGCTTCCAGGCGCCGGCCTTTCCGCAGAGCGTGCGTGAGCTCCACCTGGCTGCGCAGGATCGTGAGCAGCCGGGTGTTGTCCCACGGCTTCTGGATGAAATCCTTCGCGCCGCGCCGCATCCCCTCCACCGCAAGCTCCACGCTGCCCCAGGCCGTCATCAACACCACGGGCAGTGTGCTATCCATCGCCTGCAAGCGCGCCAGCAGGTCCAATCCCTCTTCGCCGGAGGTGGTATCCCGAGCGTAGTTCAGGTCCATCAGGACCACGTCGAAGTCGCTGCGCTCGACAGCCCTGAGAAGTGCCGCAGGCGACGTCACCGTCTCCACCTCAAAGCTCTCGCCCTTCAGCAGCAGGCGCAGAGCCTCGAGAACTCCCGGCTGGTCATCGGCAACGAGGATGCGAGGGGGTTTCATAAGACAGTGACGCGTGGCGAGTGATGAGTGGCGAGTGCAACGTAGCTCACGATGCTTCCTGCCTTCTTGTGAGGCTGCGTCGCAAAGCATTCAACATATTTTGCAAATCAGAAACAAGCGCTAATACCCCATTCGCTTCCGACTCGCCGCAAAAGCCCAAATCTATCGCCAGCATGAGCTGAGTTTCCAATTCTGCGATCGAGCCTTCGGCATGAGATACAAACTGTATAAACTCTTTCGTTGTACGGCGGGCCTGACCTTCGGCAATGTTCGAAGGAACGGAAACCGCCGCACGACGCATCTGCGAGACGAGGCCAAATTTCTCATCATTTGGAAACATGCGGCTTAGGCGATAAATGTGCCTTGTAAGTTCCATGCCCTTCTGCCATACAAGGAGGTCTTTATACCCCCGTGGCTTCTTCTCGTCACTCACCACTCGCCACTCGTCACTGCTTTTAAGATATCCATCCATCCACAAGCTGGATGATCCTGTTCCCGTAGGCCGCCCAGGCTTCGTTATGCGTCACCTGAATGATGGTGGTTCCGTCGCCGTTCAGCTTCTTGAAGAGCTCCATGATCTCCTTGCCCTGGCTCGAGTGCAGGTTGCCCGTCGGCTCATCAGCCAGAATGAGTCTTGGGCTCGCGATCACCGCGCGCGCCACGGCCACGAGCTGCTGCTGGCCGCCAGAAAGCTGGCTGGGAAAGAGGTCCTTTTTACCGACAATGTGGAAGCGATCCAGCGTGTCAGCCACCAGCGCCTGCCGCTCGGAGCGCCTGATGTCGCGATAAGAAAGGGGAACGTCCAGGTTCTCGGCCACGGTCAAGTCGTCCAGCAGGTGGTACTGCTGGAAGACGAATCCGAGATTCGCCTTGTTGAGCTCGGCGCGCTGCTTCACTTTGAGCTTGTGCACGGGCTGTTCGAGAAAATAGTATTCGCCGGAGAATTCGCCCTCCAACATGCCGAGAATCGAGAGCAGCGTGGACTTGCCCGCGCCTGACGGGCCCATGATGGTGACAAACTCGCCTTCTTTAATCAGCAGGTTGATGCGCCGAAGCACGTAATAGCGCGCCGGACCCGCGGGATAGGACTTTTCGATGTTGTGCATCTCGATCATAGGTCAGTTAATTTCGCGCGGCCGCTCCTCGCCCGGTCCAACAAGATCAGGCGCAAAACTTTCATCCACAATCCGGCCGTCGAACAAGTTCACCATCCGCTCGGCGTGTCGCGCGAAGCGCGGATCGTGGGTCACCATCACGATGGTTGCGCCCGCCCGGTGCAGCTCACGGAGCAGTTCCATGACGGCTTCGCCGTTCCGGGAATCGAGATTGCCCGTCGGCTCGTCCGCCAGCAGCACCGCCGGCTCGCCTGCCAGCGCCCGGGCCACCGCCACGCGCTGCTGCTGCCCTCCCGAAAGCTGTGACGGATAATGCTTCATGCGATGCGACATGCCCACGCGCGCCAGCGCCTCCTCCACGCGCGTTTTTCGGCCGGCCGAAGGCATCCCGCGATACGTGAGCGGCAGCTCCACGTTCTCGAAGACGCTCAGGTCGCCGATCAGGTTGAAGCTATGGAAGATGAACCCCACCTCGCGATTGCGGATGCGCGAGCGGTCGCCCAGATCAAACTCTTCCACCGGAGCGCCGTTCAGCCGGTACGTTCCCTCCGTGGGCGTGTCGAGCAGGCCCATGATCGAGAGCAGCGTCGATTTTCCGCACCCCGACGGCCCGGCAATCGAGACGTATTCGCCCTTGCGGATTCCCAGGTGGATCTCCGAAAGGGCGTGCGTCTCCACCTCTTCGGTATAATAAACCTTTGTGACGCCCTCCATTTGCACCAGGTAATTATTTTCGGTTTCCATTCATTCACCTCTCATTGAGCGTTTACAGAGGAACACAAAATGTAGCGGCGCTGTTCTCAGCGCCGCAAAACGCCGCGCGGGGGCGCCGCTAAAAGAGGAGCCGTCAGTATAATTCGTGATCCTTAACAGCGGCGCTGTTCTCGCTGCCGCCGTGTGGTTTCAGCCGATTCGGCGGAAGCTGCCGCCGCCCCTTAGGTTCTTTTGACATCTTCCCGTACCTCGTGTACGGTTATCCATATGAAGACTACCCTAATCATTCCTGATCCCGTATTCAGGGATCTGAAGCGCGGCGCTATTGAGCGCGGAGAGACCCTCTCAGCGCTGGTTACCGAAATTCTGCGCCAGGGTCTGCGCGAAAAGCCCAAGCTCAGACACCTTCCTTCGCTGCCAAGCTTCGACATGGGAGTAGCCAAGGTTAACGTCGCAGATCGCGAGGAACTGTACCGGGTCACTGGCTGATCTCCTATTCATGCCGCAGCGCCACCACGGGATCGACTTGGGTTGCCCGGCGCGCGGGAATGTAGCAGGCGAGCAGCGCCACGCCTAGGAGAATCAGCGCGACGGCGATGAATGTAAGCGGGTCGGTAGGCTTGACAGCGTAAAGTAAGCTTACCATAAACCGCGTCAGACCCAGCGCGGCAGCAATTCCGATCCCCACGCCGATCAACGCGAGAACCATTCCCTGGCCCAGCACGTGGCGTAGTACATCTCTGCTCTGTGCGCCCAATGCCATGCGAATCCCAATCTCATGCGTGCGCTGGCTAACGGAATAGGAAATCACGCCGTAAATTCCAATCGCGGCCAGCGCCAGTGCTAAGGCGGCAAAAATCGCCATCAGGATCACCGTGAAACGCTGTGCGGCCAGCGACGTGCGCTCCATCTCATTAACGGTTTGAACCGAGTTCACCGCCACGCCGTTGTCAATCGAGTGCACGGTTCGGATCACGGCGGCCGTCATGGCTCGCGGATCGACCGCTGTGCGTACAACCAGAGTCAGGTTCCGCACGCCCCCGACCTTATAAAACTGATCCGGAATCTGGAGCGTGGGCATGTAAAGCTGGTTATAAACGTTCCAGTTCTTCCTTCCGGCTGGACCAAATGTCTTGATATGGTGTACAACGCCCACGATTTCCCGTGGCGCGTCAAGGCCCGCGAAGGGAAGAATGATGTGCCGGCCGATCGGGGTCTCATGCGGAAAAACGGTGTGAGCGAAGACGTCGTCAATGACGATCACAGGGCTCGAGTTGAGGTTGTCCTGACCCGTAAAAAAGCGCCCGCGGAGCAGGCTGATGCCCATGGCGCCGAGATAGCCCGGAGTGGTTCTGTAGAACATCGTCTCCGGCATATTTTGCATCCGTGGTTTTGGTCGCCCCTCCACATAAAATGGCCACTCGTTGTCGTTGCCGCTGAGGGGCATGAAATCGGTTGCCCCCGCCGCCTTGACGCCGGGCAGAGCGCGAAGCTTTGCCAGTAATTCCTTATAAAAAGTCCTGTTGCTGTTCGCGTCCTGGTAGCGGGCGGGAGGCAGGGAAACCTCGAAGCTGAGGGCATGGTTGGGATTGAAGCCGATGTTCACCGAGCCCAGATACCAGATGCTTTTGAGCGTAAGCCCCGCGCCAATCAGCAGTACCAGCGCCAAGCCGACTTCCGCAATCACCAATCCGCGCTGGAGGCGATGCTGCCCGCCGGTTGAGCCCCGGCTGCCTTCCTTGAGCGCGTCCTGGAGGTCGGGCCTGGCCGAGCGTAGAGACGGAGCAAGGCCGAAAAATATCCCCGTGATCACCGAGACTGCAACAGCAAATAGAAGCACGCGCAGATCGAGACCCACATTTTGAGAGCGCGGCAAATTGCCCGGAACTTCAGCCAGCAGCAGCCTCGTTCCTGTCCAGGCAAGCAGGACGCCTACGCCGCCAGCTAAAAGTCCCAACAGAACGCTCTCCGTAAGAAGCTGCCGCACCACTCGCCGGGCGCTGGCTCCGAGCGCGGCACGGATCGCGATCTCGCGCTGGCGGCTCGCGGCGCGGCTGAGCAGCAGGTTGGCGACGTTCACACACGCGATCAGCAGCACAAAGCACACCGCGCCCAGCAGCAGCCATAACGTGCCGCGCGAGTCCCTGACGCTCCAAGCCAAGACGGGCGACATTTTGATGCCATATCCGGCATCATCCTTCGGATACTGCTCCGCCAGCCGCTCGACAACCGCTGTCATATCCGCCTGGGCTTGTCCTGGTGTAATTCCAGGCTTGAGGCGCCCAACCGCCCACAATGCCGTAGTAACATCCCGGTTATGCGTCCACAAGCGGTCATAAATGCCGATGGGAACGAAAACGTCATTGTGGCTCTGACCAAAGAACCAGAAGTTTTTGGGGAGGACTCCGATGATGTCGTAGTTCTGGTCGCCCATATTAATAGACTTGCCGATGACGGACGATTTTCCGCCAAAAAGTTTCTGCCAGAACTTGTAACTCAGGACCACGGTAGGCGCCGCACCCAGGTGATTATCCCCAGCAGAAAATCCACGTCCCAGCATCGGCGGCACACCAAGCACTGTGAAGAAGTCTGCGGAAACCATGACTGCCGAAACTGCTTCTGCACCGGATCGAACTGAGAGGTTGAAACCCTCCCAGCGGTA
>JBOGJW010000366.1:0-7727 GCA_050745245.1 Terriglobia bacterium
ACCTGGGCCAGAATCCGGCGAGCGCGCGCGCCTTGCTCGCGATGCACTCGCAGCTCACCTTCTCGGTAATTCCCCGCCTGCCTTATTCGCTCCAGACCGCGGAGGCTGCGAACCGCGCCGGCGTGGAAGTGATGCTGCACCTGCCGATGCAGCCCCTGGAGGATGGGCGGCACGATGTTAGTTCCGACGAGATCAGGGAAGGTATGAGCGGCGCGCAAGTGTCGCGCGCGATCAGCCGCGACTTGGCTTCGGTGCCTTACGCGGCGGGGGTGAATAACCACATGGGTTCGCGCGCCACGAGCGACGCGGCGCTGATGAGCAGCGTGATGATGGCGCTCGGGCGGGAGCACCTCTACTTCGTGGATAGCCGCACCACTCCGGATTCGGTGGCGCTCGGAGTGGCGCGCCGCATGGGCGTCCCCGCATTTTACCGCTCGGTTTTTTTGGACGACGTGCGCACGGTTCCGTATACGCTCGGCCAACTGCGCAAGCTCTGCGCGATCGCCGAGCGCGAGGGAGCGGCGCTGGCCATCGGCCATCCTTATCCGACCACCATTGCCGCGTTGCGTCAATTTCTGCCGGAGTTCACCTGGCAAGGCATCGAGCTCACCCCTGCCTCACACCTTGTGCGGATGCCGGGGATCGCGCGCCTTGCTCCGCCCCACTCTCATTCGATGTGAGATGGAGAACACCGGCAGTCATAAACCGGCCCCAGCCTCGTGCAGAACTTACCTGACTCCAGCGTAAATACTTCCCGGTAGCTGTAGGGATTTCACCCCGGTCTCAATTGTAAATTAACGAGTTAGATATCTTAAGAAATGGAATCTGAATTGCTGTCCTCCAGACCTCGCGGCCTCGCATGTCATTCTGACATGCACGCGAGTTCGGGAATTCGGGGACTGCTATATTCGCGGTTCAAAATCACTGAGCAACTGAATTATTTCAGGCGTGCTGAAGAGATCCGACCCCTGCTCATCACTCCTACTGCGCGGCATGCGCATCCTGATCTGCGTTCTGTGGATCAGCGCCGCCGTTGCGGCGCTTGCTGAAGGACAGCCGCGGAACGCAACTGCCCGGAAGCCGGCCAGCGCCACGGCGACGAATACCCGAGTCCGCAACAGGGCCTCAAGCGTCGAAAGGTCCGGCGGCGCGGGAATGCAGAGCGCACCAGCGAATAACACGACGAGCGGCGGCGCGGGAATTTCGCTGCGCAATGTACTCGCTACCTACGGCAGATCCAGCAGCCCCGACTCGGCGGGCGGCGCGGGTATGCAGACTAGCGGAGCAAGCGCTGGTGGAAGCACTGGCGGCGCTGGAATGCCGGCCAGTGGGGCAAATACCGCTACGACGAGCGGCGGTGCGGGTGTTACTGGCTCTGGGGTGAGCTCACCGCCAGCACTCAGTGTCAGCCCGTCGACTCTCGATTTCGGCGGCGTCACGGTCGGCAGCAGCAGCATCCTTCCCCTGCTGGTGCAGAACCAGGGAACATCACAGTTGACGATTTCTCAGATCAGCGCGGCCGGGCGGGGCTTCACTGTAAGCGGGCTGGGGCTGCCCCTGGTTTTAGCGGCCGGGCAGAGCGCCAGCTTGAGCGTAACTTTTGCTCCCAATACGGGCGGCGGCGCCACCGGGAGCGTCACCGTTATAAGCAACGCGTCGAACCCCACCGCGACCGTCTCGGTGTCCGCCACCGGCGACCACTCGGTCACACTTTCCTGGTCCGCGAGCCCTACTTCGGGCATAAGCGGCTATAACGTATATCGAGGGACCTCGCCCGGCGGGCCCTACACGAAGCTCAATGCTTCACTTGTCCAAACCACCGCCTACTCGGATGACGCCATCGACGCTGGCCAGACGTACTATTACGTGACCACGGCGGTCGCCCCCCAAAGCGTGGAGAGCGCCGACTCAAACCAAGCTGAAGCCGTAATCCCATCCCCATAGCGCCCGCCACAGCGGCAGTCTCCCCGAAAGGTCTCGTTCGCCCGCCCGCCCCGCGCTCGAGCACCGCGTGATACGACCGCTCGACTTCCTTCCAGCGATCAGGTTTCATCTTTTACTCACCCTCGGGGTGGATTTCCAAACCCGCCCCGACGTCCGTCCGCGCTCTCTCACGGCTCGTGCCAGTCCAGGGCGACAATTTCGTTGCCGCCGGTGTCTTTGAGAAGCAGCGGAGAGTCGTCCGGCGTGAGCCCCAGCCATGCCCGTGCGGTGGAGTTGCCCGCCATCTGGAATGCTTTCAAGCTCACCACCTGATCCACCTTTCGATCGCGGACTCCCACACGCTCCACGGCTGGGTTCCCAACGACGCGTAAGAAATAGACGTACTGGCTGTCCCTGGACCAGCAAGGGTAGCCGACGTGTCCTTTGGCCAACACCGACCACTTCTGACTTCGCACATCGAAGAGCATCAAGCTCCGACCGTTGCTTGGCACGGCCTCGATGTACCGCCCGTCGGGGGACCAGTGCGGGGAGAAGAGTCCTTGTGAGGTCGACAGCGTCGTAGCCTGATGGGTCTTCATGTTGAAGATGTCGATCGCCGCGGTGCCCGCTGCGAGGCTGCTAAACGCCAAAGAGCCTCCATCCTGCGACCAGCTCGGGTTGGTTTGCGGGTTGGAATCGTTGGGCATCAATTCCTGTGGCGTGCCGCCGTCGCCCGAAACCAGATAAATTCGAGGAGACCTGCCGCTCTGGAATGCATGATAGGCAATTTCCTTGCCGTCCGGCAACCAGCGTGGCAGTGTCGCGTAAAGCGGTGGAAAGGTGAGCTGGAGTCTGTCGCTCCCGTCTGCCTTGCTTCGCCAAAGTGTCCCGTCAGGATATGATACATAGGTCACCCATTTCCCGTCCTTCGAGAAGGTCACATCCTGCGCCGAAATGCCGCCGAGGTAAGGCTCGAACGTCTTAGTCTTGGCGTCGTAGCGCTCGAGCTTTCCGCGCCGGAACCCGGCCATTGCGAAGAGCTCTTTTCCGTCCTTGCTTGGCACGGGATTACCGTACAAGTCGGTTCCAGCCGTCAGTTGCACCGGCTTTCGGCTCACTTTTCTCAAAAGGCTTCCCGCCTCGCGCCTCGCCCAGATTTGCCATTGCGAGTCGAAAACGAAATATTTTCCGTCCGGCGTCCACTCACCACAGCACTCGCCGGTCCTTGCGTGCCAGCCGGGCAACATCAGATGGGGGTTCTTACCTTCGGACGAGACTTCCCATATGAATCGAGGCCCCGTTTTGGGATTCCCAACATCAAAGCAGATTCGACTTCCGTCTGGTGACCATGCGGGATCGCGCGCAGTGCCCGGAAAACCAACAAGCTTGCGGGGTTCCGTGCCGTCTGCGTTCGCAAGGTAGAGCGCGTTGCCTTTGGCGTAAACCAGCTTCTGTCCATCCCTCGACCACGCCCCGTCGTGGCCAACCGTATTGGCAAGGCGGCGCGCCGAACCCCCAAGGGTGGGCAAAGCCCAAAGCGGCCCTTCAATTCCACCGCCTAAACCCGGCATGTCCGCTACCAACAACTCCGAGCCGTCGGGCGAGACGTTCAAAAGCAGCATCGTTGGTGAAGGAGCGGGGATTTGCGCGACGGTTCCGCCGCTGACCGATACCTGGGCAATGTGGTGAGTATATCCGTGGCCGATCTCATCAATGTAGAGCCGCACGCCATCCGTGCCGACCAAATACCCGGGTAGCGCGTCATGCGTAAGTTGGACATATCCCGATACCGCCGGCGGAGGCACAAGCCAGTATGCGAGCGCCGCAATCAGCGCTACCAATAACGCCTGGCCGCCGAGTAGCGCCTTCTTATGCCGCTTGGCGAGGGTAGCGACTAATGCGCGATCGCTCGAAGTATCGTCCACGCGTAGCGCGGGCGTGCCGCCGACTGTAGCGCCGCCGTCCCCGGCGGAAGGGGGCCGGCCAGCGTCCGGCGCTGCGTCCGCCGCCCCGATGATGGTTTCCTCAATCGTGATGCGCGCGTCGCCAATGGCTTGCAATCGCTGCTTCGGGTCTTTTACCAGGCAGCGGCGAACAAGTTTTTGAATCGAAATGGGCGTCGTTTCCGGGAGCGCGCTCCAATCTGGCTCGCTCTTGAGGACGGCGGCCAGCGTTTCCGACATCGTCTCGCCCGCAAACGCCTTCCGGCCCGCGACCATTTCATAGAGCACGCAGCCGAACGCCCAGATGTCACAGCGGCGGTCCACCCGTTGCCCTTTCGCCTGCTCCGGACTCATGTAACCCGCCGTGCCCAGGATCACTCCCGCCTCCGTCGGCGCCGTGCGCGGCGCCAGAGAGTTTAATAGGCTGGGGTTGTGGGCAGAATCTTGAGGATCAAGCGCCTTGGCCAGACCGAAATCCAGCACCTTGGCTGTGCCTTCCGGCGTGATCTTGATGTTGGCAGGTTTCAGGTCGCGGTGAATGATTCCGCGCTCGTGCGCCGCTTCCAGGGCTTCGGCGATTTGCTTCGCAATGGGTAGTGCTTCCTCGACGGGAATGGCGCCGGATTTAATACAGCCAGCCAGCGTCGGGCCTTCCACCAGTTCCATGACCAGCGCCAGCACGCCACCGGCTTCTTCCAGGCCATGGATGGAAGCAATATTCGGATGATTGAGCGAAGCTAAAACCTGCGCTTCGCGCTTGAACCGTACCAGGCGGTCCGTGTCCTGGGCAAAGGCTTCCGGCAAAAATTTCAGCGCCACGAAGCGGTGCAGGCGAACATCCTCGGCCTTGTATACCACCCCCATCCCGCCGCCACCCAGCTTCTCCAGAACGCGGTAGTGCGAGACCGTCTGGCCGGCAAGGCGGTCAGGCTCCGGAGCACATTCTTCCGTCGTCAGCTCGTGCGCCCACGCTTTGGCCGCGACTTCCAGCGCCGGGGATGACAAGAAATTCGCCGCCCGGTCCTCGTGGGCTAGCAGCGATTCCACTTCCCCGCGAAGCGTCTCATCGCCCGCGCAAGCCTGCTGTAGAAATTGAGTCCTGTCGCCAGCGCTCGATTCCAGCGCGGCATGGTAAAGCTGCTCGATTTTCCGCCAGCGTTCAGTGTCCATGGTTTGCCTTGAAACGTAACGCCGGCGTCTCGCCGGCCCTGCCGCCGGGACGGCGGCGCTACTTGCCCGTCATCTCCTCCAATAACCAAGCTCTCGCCAGTTTCCAGTCCCGCTTCACCGTCTCTGGCGATACCTTCAGAACTTCGGCAGTCTCTTCCACGCTCAGCCCGCCAAAAAAACGCAGTTCCACGACCTGAGACTTCCTCCGGTCGAACGCTTCCAGAGCCTTCAGGCTGTCATCCAAGGCCGCCAAATCGGCCGAGGCCTCGGCGGATACCGCGAGAGCTTCATCCAAATCGACGCCAGGCGAGCCGCCGCCCCGCTTCTGATAACCCCGCGAACGGGCGAAATCCGTCAGCACGCGCCGCATCAGCCGCGCGCACATGGCGAGAAAATGAGCGCTGTCCTGCCACGCTACTCTCCGGACGTCGACCAGCCGCAGGTAGACCTCATTGATGAGCGCTGTAGTCTGCAGCGTGTGGCCGGGCCGCTCGTGCGCCATATAGCGGCGCGCCCGGCGGCGCAGTTCCGCATAGACAAGAGGCGTGAGCTTCTCGAGCGCCTCCTGATCTCCTGAACTCCAAGCTTGGAGAAGGGCTGTTACCTCGTGGGCCGGCGACTCCATGACGTACTCACCTGAGGTTTGTGAGAGTCACACGAAGGCTATCACGTTGATGCGCGCTTTTCCAGTAATTAGCAGGAGACGAGAGACGAGAGACGAGGGCCAACTCACTCACAAAACCCTTTCCCCTGGGTGGCGCATACATCGCGTCTTTTGCGATGTGTGCGACGCTCGTGCAAAGATTCTTTCATCCTCATGACCGTTTTCGCCTAACGTTCCCGCCTTATTAGCTGAGGACGCCATACGGCTGACCTCATATTAAATCGAAAGCAAGGAGGTGGGCGATGAACTCACTGAAGAGATTGAATGGAATGAAGTACATCGTGCTTGCAGCGCTGGCTATCTCGCTGGGCGCCAGCCTGTCGAGCGCGCAGGAGGCGCACGGTAATTTCAACCTGCCCTTCCCGGCGCGGTGGGGCGGGATCGCGCTCGCGCCAGGAGAGTACACATTCACGTGCGGTGCGATGACAGTCGGCGGTGTTCCCATGATCACAGTGCGGCGTGGGACTCGCACTCTCGGGATGATTCAAACCTACATGGCGGCGCCGGAGAAGCAATTCTCAAAGTCCAGCGCCAGCCACCTGACGGCAATGCGAACGGCGGCGGGTTACAGTATCACGGCGCTCAAGCTGAGGGAGAATGGAATCGAACTTCTCTTTCTTGTCCCGAAGGGTAAAGTGCTGATGGCCTCGCAGACCGCTCGGCCGGCCCGGAATGTGCCGGTTCTGCTGGCCGGGAAATAAGCGTCGCTAGTCGCGCAACCCGCCTTTCGGCTGACCGTGGGCCTGTCCTGCCAGAAGGCCCACGGTCAGCACTGCCCTCCCACGTCAATTGACAATGCCTCCCTCGCAGCCTGTAGCATGAGACGTACTGTTTTCCGTAGCGCCGTCGCGTAGATGGCAAGCAGCGGGCGGCATGCCGGCGCTACGAATCAGAGCGGCTCATGAAAGCTCCCTACTTTGATTTGAAGGAGCAATACGCGGTCCTGCGCGAGGAGATCCTGGCGGCGCTGGATCGCGTCTGCGCCAGCGCCTCGTTTGTCCTGGGCGAGGAAGTCGAGCGCTTCGAGCGCGAGTTTGCCGCGTACTGCGAGGCGAAATACTGCGTGGCAGTGAACTCCGGCACCAGCGCGCTGCACCTGGCGTTGCTGAGCATTGGAGTGAAACCTGGCGATGAGGTGATTACCACCGCGAACACGTTCTTCGCCACGGCGGAGGCGGTCTCCTACACCGGCGCGCGCCCGGTGTTTGTGGATATTGACCCTGCCACCGGGAATCTTGACCCAAGCCGAATCGAGGAAGCGGTCACGCACAGGACGAAGGCGATCCTCCCGGTGCACCTTTATGGCCGGCCGGCGGATTTCGACGCCATTGAGCGAGTAGCCAGCCGCCACGGCCTCGCCGTCGTCGAAGACGCTTGCCAGGCGCACGGGGCGCGCTACCGCGGCCAGCGCGTCGGAAGCATGGGGCGCGCGGCTGCTTTCAGCTTCTATCCGGGCAAGAACCTGGGAGCTTACGGTGAAGGCGGCGCTCTCACCACGAATGACGAGCGGATCGCGCAAGTTGCGAGGAGCCTCCGCGATCACGGCCAGACGCGCCGCTATGTCCACGACGAGATCGGCTTCAATTATCGGATGGACGGCTTTCAGGGCGCGGTGCTGCGCGTTAAACTCAAATACCTGCCTGCCTGGACCGGGAATCGCCAGCGGATCGCCGCGGTCTACCGCGATCTGCTGGCCGGCGCTTGCGTGGATATTCCGCCGGATGATCCGCAGTCGAAATGCGTCTATCACCTTTTCGTCGTGCGGGTGGACCGCCGCGACGAGGTGCGGAGGCGGCTCGAGGCGAGCGGCGTTCAAACCGCCATTCACTACCCCATTCCCGTCCACTTGCAGAAGCCTTACGCCCGGCTTGGATACGCGCCCGGCTCGCTTCCCCACACGGAGCGCGCCTGCCAGCGGGTGCTGAGTATGCCGCTATTCCCTGAAATGACTGACGAGCAGGTGCGGTACGCCGCCGAGATGCTGGCCCAGGCGGTGGGCGAGTAGAGGCGGCTTTACGCCGCCATTT
>JBOGJW010000367.1:0-5629 GCA_050745245.1 Terriglobia bacterium
GAATCACCCTACGGGCAGCCGGTCGATGTTGGCCAGATGAACCGCCAATTGGAAACCGCCGGTCCGTTTCGCGCGGCGTTCATCCAGGCGACGGAGACCTCAACCGGCGTTAGCAATGACGTGAAGGCGCTCGGCGCGGCCGTTGCGAAGCTTCCCGAGACGGTTCTGGTGGTGGACGCGATCACCGGACTCGGAACCACCGACCTGCGCCCCGATGAGTGGGGCCTGGACGTGGTGATCGGCGGATCGCAGAAGGCAACTATGATGCCGCCCGGACTCGCGTTTGCGTGCGTCAGCGAAAAAGCGTGGAAGGCGATTGAGAAATCGAAGTGCCCGCGCTTTTACTTCGATTACGCCAAGGAGCGCAAGACCCTCGCGAAAGGCGAGACGGCATACACCCCCGCCACCTCGCTGGTGGTGAGCCTTCACGGCGTGCTCGGCTACATCAAGCAGATCGGGCGCGAGAACCTGATTGCTAACGCCGTAATGCTGGCGGATTCGACGCGGCACGCCGCGAAGGCATTGGGCCTCAAGCCGTTCGCCGCCGCCTCTCCGGCCAACGCCGTCACCGCGCTCTGTGCGCCGGAAGGTCTGGACTCCGGCGCGGTCATCAAAGAGCTGCGCTCGCGCTTTGGCGCCATCGTCGCCAACGGCCAGGGCACGATGAAGGGGAAAATCTTCCGCGTCGCGCACCTCGGGTATTTCGACGCCGCCGATCTGTTCGCAATCGTCGCGGCGCTCGAAATCGCGCTCATGAAAGTTGGGCACAAGGTGGAGCTTGGGTCCGGCGTTCGCGCCGCCCAGGAAACCTACCTGAAGCACGTGGATGGCGCCGAACAGCGAGCGGGCGCGCGGTAGCGGCGCCTGGGAGCGCGGCCATCCTGGCCGCCCTCTGTGCGGGCTGGAAGCCCGCGCTCCCAGCCTCCGCGGTGCTCCGCCCGTGAACCACTTCATGGCGGCATAAAGCCGCCGCTACATTTTACGTCCCGCCTGGAGGGCAAAATCCCAATGAAAATTCTTGTTTCAGACAACGTCTCCGAGAGCGCTCTGGGCATTCTGCGCGCCGAGCCTTCGTTCACGGTGGTGGATGTGGCGGGAAAGAAGGATGCCGTGCGGGAGGAGATTCGCGACGCCGACGCGCTGGTGATCCGCAGCGCCACGAAGGTGACGGCGGAACTGCTCGCGCAGGCGCCGAAACTCCGCGCCATCGGCCGCGCCGGCGTCGGGGTGGACAACGTCGATCTGGATGCGGCCACGCAAAAAGGCGTGGTGGTGATGAACACGCCGGGCGGCAACGCCACCAGCGTGGCCGAGCAGACGCTGGGCTTCATGCTGGCGCTGGCTCGGCACATTCCCCAGGCCAATGAATCGATGAAAACTGGCAAGTGGGAAAAGAAAAAGTTCATGGGCGCCGAGCTGCGGGGCAAGAGGCTGGGATTGATTGGCCTCGGAATGATCGGCATGGAAGTGGCCCGCCTCGCGCAGGCCTTCCAGATGGAGGTAATCGCCCATGACCCCTTCGTTTCCTCGCTGGTGGCGGGACAGCAGAACGTGAAGCTCGTGTCATTGGAAAAGGTTTTGAAGACCAGTGACTATATCAGCTTCCACTGTTCTGCGACGCCGGAAACAACCAACCTGCTGAACGCGCGCGCGCTGGCGATCACCAAGAAGGGCGTGCGCATTATCAACTGCGCTCGCGGCGAGCTCGTCTGCGAGGCGGACCTGCTCCAGGCGCTCGAAAGCGGTCAGGTCGCCGGCGCGGCGCTGGACGTTTTCCAGCAAGAGCCTCCGGCCGATCCGCGCCTGATCGCGCGCCCGGAAGTCATCGCCACTCCGCACATCGCAGGCTCGACGGAAGAGGCGCAGGAGATCGTCGGCATCCGCATCGCCGAGCAGGTGCGCGACTACCTGCTCCAGGGCGTCGCCCGCAACGCGGTGAACCTGCCCTCGGTCTCTCCGGAAGAGTTCAAGAAGCTCAACCCCTATATCGAGCTGGGCGAAAAGCTGGGTTCGTTTCTGGCACAGGTTTTGAGCGGCGCCGTGAACGAGGTGAAAATCAGCTACGATGGCGGGCTCGCCGAGCTGAACACGCACCTGGTGCGGAATGCGGTGCTGAAGGGGATTCTCAACCAAGTGCTCTCCGAAGAGATGCAGGCTAACCTCGTGAACGCCGGACCGCTGGCCCAGTCGCGCGGCATCGAGGTGGCGGAGCTGAGAAGCGCGCGCCGCGCGGCGTTTGCCAATTCACTGGGGATTGCGCTGCGCAGCGAATCGGGCAGCGCGTCGGTGCTGGGCATGGTGGGTCCGCGGGACTCGCTTCGTATCCTGGGCATCAATGACATCGACATTGAGGCGCCCCTGCGCGGCGTGATCCTCCTCATCCGCAACCAGGATGTTCCCGGAGTCATCGGGCGCGTGGGCACGGTGCTCGGCGGCGGCAACATCAATATTGCAAACTTCACCCTCGGCCGGAATCCCCAGCTCAAAGAGGCCATCGGGCTGGTGCACGTCGATCAGCCTGTACCCGCCAGCCTGCTGAAGGAAATTCAAGCAGTTCCAGCCGTGCGCCTGGCGCGGGTGATACAAGTTGATTGATTCATTGGCTCATTGAATCATTGCGTCATTGAGCCAATGAATCAATGAATCAATGTAAGGCTTGGGTCTTCAAGGTCAACACCCGCCGCGGCTGGGAATTTGACCAGTACTTCGGCTCGCGCACCCGCAGGCCTTACGGGATGGGCGAGGGGGGCTGGATCAGGAGCGCGAGCAGCCTTCGCGCGCTGCGCGAAGAGGTAAAGCGCGGCGACATTTTCTTCTGCTACGAAGCCGACCGCAAGCGGCTCATCGGCGTCACCCGCGCGGCTTCCTCGGGCCGTGATGAAGGCACGGGGCCGCTTTTGGATTTTGATCCGCCCCGGCTCGCCGTGCGCCTGACAAATCCACTAAAGCGCCACCCCGACCTCGACTACATCCTCGCCTTCACACCCCAGCGCGGACGCGGCACGGTTCAGAAGCTCGACCGCGATGAGTTCGCCGCTCTTCGCCGCCGTATCGTTTTGAAGAACCCCGCCCAGGAAGCAGCCCTGCAGCGGATCTGGGGGTAAGCCGGCCCAATGAGCGACCGTAGCGGCGGGTTTATCCCGCCAGCCCAAAAAATGGCGGCGTAAAGCCGCCTCTACGCGCCTCAATTCCCCTCCAGCTCCACCTTCAGCTTGGAACCGTCGAGCACTCGCTTGCCTACCATCAGAAAGACGACGGCCAGCAGCTTGTGGTCCTGCGTGGCAAGCGCCGGCTTGGGGATGTTCAGCGTGACCTCGGTGGATTTGCTGTCAGCGCCGGGAAGGAACCGATTCGCAACCAGCGAGCCGTCGGTCGCGCGGAAGGCGGGCATGGTGCTGCGCACGCGCAGGTCGCCGTCGAGGAAGAACGCCGCCACGCGCACTGTTAGGCCGGCGGCGTTGTGTACCTGGAAGGGAACGCGAAACACAAGCTTGTGCCCCCCATCCGCCTGCGCAAAGGTCCAGTGCCCGATCTCCCCGTAAGGGGGCAGATTGCCGCCCGGCGAGCGGGCGGCGTCCGGCCAGCGCGTGCGGAACATGGCCATGGCGAGGTCATAAAATTCCTTCGTATGTTCCTCGCGCGTTTCCAGGCGCGGGTGATGCGAAAAGAGCGCTACCACGCCGGGCGTGTCGCCGAGCCCATAGCGCAGCCGCTGGTCCAGCAGAACGGCGAAGCCTGGCTGATAACCCGCCTCGGCCATCAGCATCATGCCGATGAAGTCCGCCTGCAGCTCCTCGGCGCGTGAAAGCTTCAGCCTTGAGATTCCCTGGCCAAGCTGCACATTGGGCCAGCGCGGCGGAGTCTGGTCCTGAGATCGGGCCCGCGAGTCCCGATACGCCTGGCGCAGCGCTGCTTCAAAACGCGGCAGGCAATCCGGATGGTGCAGGATGATGTGCCCCAGCTCGTGGCCGATCACCGCCGCCCAAACGCCGTGGTCGCCGTCAAGCACCGGAAAGATGCCGCTGGTGATGTCGATTTTGCCCTTGAAATTTGAGAAAGCATTTGGATAAATGTCGTCGATCAGCTCCACCCGGTAGCGGAGGGCGGGCGCCGTTTTGCCTAGCGGACTGGCGAGCAGGCTGTGCAGCACTTCGTCCGCAGTGCGATTCTTCGCTGTGCGCAGAATCTGGCGATGGGCGCCGAGGCCCGAAATCGAGCAGCAGATCAGGACTGCCACAGCAGATGTCAGTCTCGGTGTCGTGAGAGCATTCTTCATTTCTTCCCAGCTTTTGAGCGTATTCAGGCACAGCCCCGCGTGTCAACGGACGCGCCAATCGGGAGTTGATCGCCTCTGCGGTTGGATTTATCCTGATAACGTAAGGTTGCGGCTTCGCGCGGCTTGATCAGTGATCAGTGATCGAGGATCAATGGAAACTCTTGAAGTAAAAGAACGGCGCCTGCACGATGCGCTGAGAGGCTGCGGCCGGCTCATCGTGGCCTACTCCGGTGGCGTCGATTCTGCATATCTGGCCCGGGCCGCGTTCGAGGCCCTCGGGCCCGAGATGCTGGCCGTGACGGCGCTTAGCGAAAGCTTCTCCGCGAACGATCGCGCCATGGCGGAGGCGTGCGCCCGGAAGTGCGAATTTCCCCACGAGTTCATCCAGACCGAAGAGCTTTCTGACCCGAATTATCGCGCCAACAACCCGAACCGCTGCTTTTTCTGTAAGGATGAGCTTTTCAAAAAGTTGGATGAGCTGGCCTTGCGGCGCGGCTTCGCAGCCGTGGCCTACGGCGTGAATCTCGACGATCGCGGGGACTGGCGGCCCGGGCAGCGCGCCGCGCGCGAGCACCGCGTTCTCACTCCTCTGCTCGACGCCGGACTTGGGAAGGATGAGATCCGCGAGCTGGCGCACCGTGCCGGGCTACCCGTGTGGGACCGCCCGGCATCCGCCTGCCTCGCGTCGCGAATAGCCTACGGCGTGCAAGTGACGCCCGAGCGCCTCGAGATGATTGAAAAGGCGGAGGAATCTGTGCGCGCGCTCGGTTTCCGCCAATTCCGGGTGCGGCACCACGGTAATCTCGCCCGCCTGGAGGTCGCGCCCGAGGAGATGGCGCTCGCGCTTCAGCCCGAGATGGCGCGAAGATTTGCCGAAATTTTTCGATCCCTCGGCTTCACCTACGCTACCCTCGACCTCGAGGGCTATCGCCGGGGTTCCCTCAACGCCGGCGCGGTGAATAGCGGGTAGCGCAGCGCGGCCTGCAGCGCCATCTTCTGTCATTCCCGCGAAAGCGGGAATCCACTTAATTAATGGACCCCCGCTTTCGCGGGGGTGACATCGACATAGGCATCCAAATGTTTGCTAAAAAACAAGAAATTACGCCCTTGCAATGCATGCCTCCGGGCTTTGAGGTCTGCGGCCTTTCTTGAAAGAAAAGCGGCGGACCTGAAACGCGCAGGTCCGTTGCTACCCGGCTGTGCAGCGCAGGCGCGGCCGAGCCGTAATGAAATTTCAGGAGAAATAACGCGCCGCCTGTCGCGCTGGATATCGGGGCTTCACTTAACTAGGCTACAGTATTAGCCTGCCATTTCGGCGAGTCTTCTCTACTGCGACCGCGACACGGTCGAGAC
>JBOGJW010000368.1:0-2912 GCA_050745245.1 Terriglobia bacterium
ACTCCATGCCGCTATTCAGGCCATCGAGCAGAAGGACATCGAGAGGAAGGGCCAGGCTTTGAAGCGTGCGGGAATTTTTATCGCCAACCTGCGCAACATCCTGGATTTCGAAAGCGGCGGCGATACCGCCCTCTACCTGGATCGCTTTTACGCGCTGGCAACCGCAAAGATCGTCGAGGGGAGCTTTAAGCTCTCTACGAAAACATTGCGCGATCTGGCGCAGGAGTTCGCGGCGGTCCGCGACGCCTGGCAAGCGCAGGGCGTAGTCCCCGCGGTCGCCGAATCGCCTTCCTCAAACCCGCACTCGTCCGGATACCCCGGCATCACCGATTCGTTCACCCCGGAAAACCACGGCTGGAACGCATAACTCCCAAGGCCGTATCCCTCCGGAAAGGGCGCAGGTCCGCGCTGCGTCGTCCCTCACTTTTTTACTGCAATAGGCATGGAGATAAATTAAGCTGCGAATTTGCGGGCAGCCGCGGAACAATGTCCATGCAAAGAAAACTTAGAGTCGGGATCATTTTCGGCGGGCGCTCGGGGGAGCACGAGGTGTCGCTGCAATCGGCGGCATCCGTGATGGCCGCTCTCGACCGCACAAAGTACGATCCGGTGCCGATTGGAATCACCCGGGAAGGGCGCTGGGTTCTGGGCCAGGCGCTTCCATCGCCGAGCGCCCGCGCGCTCAGCGCAGTAATCAGCCACGGAAATCCGGTGACAGCGACGGCGGATCCCGGCTCGCTGATCTTGTTGGATTCCGGCTCGGCGGCGCTGCGGCTTGATGTCGTCTTCCCGGTCCTGCACGGCACGTTTGGCGAGGATGGAACGGTGCAGGGCCTGCTGGAGCTGGCAGGAATTCCCTACGTTGGCGCTGGCGTTCTCGGCTCAGCCGTGGGGATGGACAAGGATGTGATGAAGCGGCTCTTCCGCGATGCCGGTCTTCCCGTCGTGCCATGGGTGCTGGCGCTGAGGGGCGAGTGGAACTTCAAACCCTCAGAGATCAAAGCGCGGTTTGCAAAGGAGATTGGCTGCCCGGCTTTCGTGAAGCCCGCGAACCTCGGCTCGTCAGTGGGCATCAGCAAGGTGCGCCGCCGGCCTGAGCTCGGGCGCGCCTTAGATTTGGCGGCGCAATACGACAGGAAGATCGTGGTGGAAAAGGGAATCGATGCGCGCGAGATTGAATGTGCCGTGCTCGGGAATGATGACCCGCGCGCCTCAGCGCCGGGAGAAATTGTTCCCGTGAACGAGTTTTATGACTACGATGCTAAGTACGTCAGCGAAGGATCGCGCTTGATCATTCCCGCGCCGCTCAGTCCGAGTAAAACCCGCCGGGTGCAGGATCTCGCCGTTCGCGCATTCAAGGCCGTGGATGCGGCTGGGATGGGGCGCGTCGATTTCCTGCTGGATCGCAATTCCGGCAAGCTGTGGGTGAATGAGATTAACACTATTCCCGGCTTTACATCGATCAGCATGTACCCGAAGCTCTGGGAAGCGAGCGGTGTTCCCTATCCCCAGCTTCTCGACCGGCTCATTGCACTCGCTCTCGAGCGTCACCAGGAAAAGAAGAAGATCCGCTATTCTTTCTGAGGGCGGTAGAGCAGAGTTTCCCGCCTTTGGAGACTCTGCGGTTTTTCGCCCGGTACGACGGCAAGCCGCGGAGTTATAAAACAACTCCGCGCTACCGCGCTCCGACTCACCGGCCGGCGTTCTGCATTTCCATCATCCACTGCGGATAAAGAGGGCGCGGCACGGCACTTGCCGACAGGCGGCTGAGTTGTTCCGCGTTCAGCCTTACCTCCGGCGCCTTGAGGTTTTCCGAAAGCTGCGACATTTTGTTCGCGCCAATGATCACCGACGTGATGCCCGGCTGCGCCAGCGCCCACGCGAGCGCCGCCTGGGCAATGCTGACTCCTCCTTCATGGGCCACCGCGTCCAGCGCGTCCACCGCATCAAAGCTGCGCTCCGGGTCGATGGGAGGAAATTCGAATTTCGCCCGGCGGGCGTCGCCCGGTTTGGCGGAGTTGCGCCGGAACTTGCCGGTGAGAAAGCCGCCCGAAAGCGGCGACCAGGGCAAGACCGCCAGTCCTTCCTCGCGGCACAGCGGCAGCAGCTCGTGTTCAAGGTCGCGGCCCACGAGCGAATAGTAGGCCTGAAGCGAAGCAAACCGGCTCCAGCCGCTGGCCCGCGCGAGGTAGAGCGCCTTCATCAAGTGCCGCGCGGCCCAGTTGGAGCAGCCCAGGTAGAGAACTTTGCCCTGCCGCACAAGGTCATCCAGCGCGCGCAAGCTCTCTTCCATGGGTGTGGCTGCGTCCCAGCCGTGAACTTGGTAGAGGTCGATGTAATCGACGCCCAGCCGCCGCAGGCTGGCCTCGCAGCCGGTCATAATGTGCTGGCGCGAAAGGCCCACGTTGTTCAAGTCGCCCGAGCCGTTCATGGCCGCGTTGCTCATCGGCGAGCGCACCTTGGTGGCAATCACCACCGCGTCGCGCCGCGCGCCGGATTGCTTCAGCGCTTTGCCGAGCAGCTCCTCCGATTGGCCGTAGGAGTAAACATCGGCCGTGTCGAAGAAATTGACGCCCGATTCAAGGGCCGCCGTCACCATCTCATTCGCGCCCTGTTGGTCCACCACTCCAATGTTGAAGAAACTCGATCCAAACGTCATCGCGCCCAGGCAGAGCTCGGAAACTTTCAGTCCCGTGACGCCAAGTTTCCTGTACTTCATGAGTGCCTCTCCTCAAGTTCGCGGGTTTGCGCCTTGGTAAGACCGCCGCGCCTTTAGGCGGCGCTTACCCAAGATAGGTCTTCAGGAATTCCAGCGCGAGCGCCCACGACGCGGCAGCAGCTTTCGAATTGTAGCGCGGACTGGCATCGCTGAAGAAACCGTGGTCCGCATCTGAGAATTCCGTGCTCACGAA
>JBOGJW010000369.1:0-3735 GCA_050745245.1 Terriglobia bacterium
TCGCAGAAGCGCGATGTATGCGCCGCCCAGTGCAACACGTGATATGGCTATGCTCCCAACCGCTCGCCCTGCCGGGGATGCATTCCGTTGACAAAATCGCGCGCCGGCACGCGCTTGCGCCCCTCAGCCTGAAGTTCCAGCAGCTCGAGTTGCGTTCCCGCGCCGCAGCCGGCAAACAGTCTGCCTCGAATCGCGACAATCTCGCCTGGCGCAATCAGGGGAATCGGCTCTGCCAGCACTTCCGCCGTGCGCACGCTCCAGAGCTGAAGGTTTCGGTTTCGGAAACTCGTGAAAGCAACCGGCCAGGGCTGCATCCCCCGAACCCGGCAGCCAATCTCGCGCGCAGTCATGTTCCAGTCAATCCGCCCGTCGCTTTTCTTCAGAACCGGCGCTAAGGTGGCGAGGCGATCATCCTGCTGGCGCGGTTGAATCTCGACCAATTCGAGCCCTCGCAGCGTTTCTACCATCAAGCTGGCCCCGGCTTGGCTCAGGCGATCGGAAAGTGTGCCGGCGGTGTCATCGGCGCGGATCGAAGTCTCTTGCTGCAGCAGAATATCGCCGGTGTCGAGGCCGGCATCGATCTTCATCGTAGTCACGCCGGTGGTGCGCTCGCCGCGAATGATGGCCCAGGCGACCGGCGCGGCCCCGCGGTAGCGCGGGAGTAAAGATGCATGCAGATTAATGCAGCCGAGCGCCGGAAGGCTGATCATCCAGGGCGGGATGAGGTGGCCGTAGGCAACGACCACAATGGCGTCAGGCCGCTCAGCCGAGATTTTCGTCTGGGCGGCGGGGTCTCTAAGTCGCGCCGGTTGAAAAATGCTGAGTCCGGCCCGCAGCGCCGCCGCCTTCACCGGTGAAAGCGCAAGCTTGTAACCGCGGCCCCGCGGCTCATCCGGGTTCGTGATGACGAGGGAGATCGTGAAATTTTCGGCAAGAAGCCGTTCCAGGGAAGGGACCGCGAACTGCGGCGTGCCGCAGAAGATTATGTTCATCGCCGGGTCTGTCTGGGATTCAGCAAGTGCAGAGCCGCAACCAATAGCAACTGAAGGGGACTGTCATTCTGAGCGAGGTCACTGCGGCGAGCGAAGAATCCCTGCATTCTTATCAGGTCAAGCGAAATACCGGGATTCTTCGCTGCGCTCAGAATGACAGGTTCCACAAAGCTTGCTAAAAAACAAGAAGTTGGGGTATTGCAATACAGCGTAGCCCCCCGCGAGACGCCTCTACCACTCGCCGGCCTTAACCATCCTGCGCACCCTGCGCCGGATCGAGTCGCGCTTGAGCATGCTGAGGTGCCGGATGAAGAGGACGCCGTTCAGATGATCGATTTCATGGCAAAGGGCGCGCGCGAGCAGGCCGTCGCCGTCGACGGTCACCTCCCGGCCTTTCGCGTCCAGCGCGCGCACGGAGGCTTTCATGGGCCGTGCAGTTGGGGCGCGGAAGTTGGGCAGGCTCAGGCAGCCTTCCTCCTCGGTCTGTTTGCCGGCGGCCGAAATCACAACAGGGTTCGCGAGCACGAGCTTTGCGGCGGGGTCTTCGCCCGAAGTCACGTCAATCACGCAGACGCTCTTGGAAATGCCAATCTGGGGCGCCGCCAGGCCCACTCCGTGCGCGGCGTACATGGTTTCAAACATCTCCGCAACGAGCTTTTCGAACTCGGCGTCGAATGCGGTGACCGGCTCGGCCACTTTCTCGAGAACCGGCTCGTTGTATTTGACGATTGGATAGATCATTGATCTTCTTCAAAAATTTCGTACCTGCTCGAGATAGCCCTCAAAATTGCGCCGCGTCTCGGCGAGCGAATCTCCGCCGAATTTTTCGAGAAACGCCCGCGCGATAACGAAGGCGACCATCGCCTCGCCGACGACGCCGCCCGCCGGCACAACACAGACATCCGAACGCTCGTAGGCGGCCTTCACGGGCTGGCGCGTCTCGAAGCTGACCGATTCAAGCGGGCGCCGCAGCGTCGAGATCGGCTTCAGGAACCCACGGACCACAATCTCCTCACCGTTGGTCATGCCGCCTTCCAGTCCCCCGGCGCGGTTGCTCTTCCGGACGAACCGCCGGTCCCGGTAACCGATTTCGTCCTGAACGCTGGAGCCAAAATGCCCCGCGTTGGCGAAGGCGTCTCCAATCTCGACGCCTTTTACCGCCTGAATCGACATCACGGCCTGCGCGAGTTGCCCATCGAGGCGCTCATTCCATTGCGCGCACGAGCCCAGTCCGGGGGGCACGCCGCGCACGCGCACTTCGAAGACGCCGCCGACGGTATCACGATTCTCCGTCGCCAGGTCTACTTCGCGCTTCATAGCCTCTTCGATGGCTGGATCGACGCAGTTCAGGATAATCTCTTCTTTCTCTCGCAGCGCGAGAACCTTATCGAACGGCTCTAGGACCGGCGGCAGGGATGCCCCTCCTACGGCGATCACATGGCTCGCCACTTCAATTCCGAACTCGCGAAGGAGCAGCTTGGCCAGAGCGCCCGCGCCCGTGCGCGCGGCGGTTTCCCGGGCGCTGGCCCGCTCGAGCACGTAGCGGGCATCGGGAAAATTATATTTCAAGCACCCGGCAAGGTCAGCGTGTCCCGGCCGTGGCGGCGAGAGAGGCTTATACTTTGCCCGCGACGCCGGCTGATCCTCAACTGCCATCGCATCCTTCCAGTTGGACCAGTCGCGGTTTTCGATGAGGAGGGCAATGGGCGAGCCGATGGTCTGCCCGTGGCGGATGCCCGAGAGGACCTGCGCCGTGTCCGACTCGATCTTCATCCGGCCGCCGCGCCCGTATCCGCCCATGCGGCGCTTGAGCTCACGGTTGACGTAGGCAAGGTCTGGGCGCAACCCGGCGGGCAATCCCGTAACTATCGCAATTAACCCCTGGCCGTGGGACTCGCCAGCGGTCTGGAAGTTCAGCATAATCGTGGTCTGCCAGGAAGCGCGGCAACAAATAGAATTTAATCGAAATTTGCTCTCCACGTCAAAACCGCGCGGCGAGGGCTGCGAGAGATGGGCCAGGATGTGATCCCGCCGTACTGCTTGTCCCGGCCGGGCTGCTGGTGAAATTTAGGTGTAATGCCTCATCAGTTCCGGGCGCGAGTGCAGCGGCGGTTTTATCCCGCCAAGCCCAAAATGGCGGCGTAAGGCCGCCTCTACAAGCCCGAAACTGAGGCATTACAATTCGGTTTGCAACGAGCTTGACAAGCCGAAAAATCCTCTGTAGTCTTAATAATTGTCCTGCGGGAAAAACTCCTGACAGGGCGCCTGCGAGCGGGGCTTGAGGCAAGGCCGCACGCAGCGCGTTCCCCAGAGTGGGAGGCCCGTTCCTCACGGGTCCTGAACGATCCTTGACAATTGACTTGAGCATGCCACGTCAATGCGCGGTGCCGGAGCTTCGGCTCTGGTGAAGCGCAAAGCCGAGCAACGTGCTTCTTTCCGCGGCAAGGTGAGAAGCATGCATTCTTCCGATTTCGCCCGTACGGGAGATTGGAAGAGCTCCAAATTTTTGGGCGAGCAGAGCCACAGCCGCAAGGCGAGGGCTTCTGCAGAGCCTGCCAAGTTTCAAACGAGAGTTTGATCCTGGCTCAGAATCAACGCTGGCGGCGTGCCTAACACATGCAAGTCGAACGAGAAAACCTGGCTGTAGCAATACAGTTGGGTGAGTAGAGTGGCGAACGGGTGAGTAACACGTAGCTAACCTACCCTTCAGCGGGGGATAACCTGGGGAAACTCGGGCTAATAC
>JBOGJW010000370.1:0-7897 GCA_050745245.1 Terriglobia bacterium
CTCCCGCGGGAGAGGGCGTGAGTCCCCAGGGAGCTAAAGCCATCTCCCTTGGGGGGAGGGTGCCCGCGGGACGAGGGCGGGTGAGGGGTCATTTTCGTCCTTCGGGGTGTCGCCCAGCGACATGATCGACCGCTCAGAGCAAGCCCTCAGCGTGCATTTGCCGAACTGCGCATCATACCGCAAATTGCAGCGCGCGGTTACGGATTTCGCGGGCCGGAGCCGATATGAAATTTGAAATCGGAGATCAATTAATTGGCGGCAGGCGGCGTCGCGGAGAAATTGAGGGTGGAATCAACAATACCGATCTCGACGCGGCGGTTCTTCGCTCGCGCCTGCGGGGAGTCTCCGGGGACTCTCGGGTCCGATTTGCCGAAGCCTTTGGTGTTGATGATGGCGGGGTCGAGGCCGGCCTTCACGAGGTAATCCCGTACGGCCCTGGCGCGCCTCTCCGAGAGCTTGAGGTTGTAATCCTGCGTGCCTACGTCGTCGGTATACCCGAAGACCGAGATGTGGTAGCCCTTGAGCGTCATCAGCACGCCCGCAATGCGGCTGAGGATCTCACGGTTTTCGGGGCGCAGATTCGCCTTGTCAAAATCAAACTTGATAGAGCTGCTTCCCAGCGTCATGATGAGACCCATGGCGGTGCGGCGCGTATCCGCGATCTGGCCCAGGACTTGCTGCAGGCGGTTCATCTCCGCTTCGCGCTCCTGCCGGTACTGCTCGGCCTTTTGCTGCGCCAGCGCCGCCTGCTGCTGCGCCGCCTGCGCCTGCTGGCGCGCCAGCCCCGCGGCCTTTTCGGCCTGAGACTGCGCTTGCTCGGCCTGGTTGCGCTGGTCCGCCGCCTGCTGGGCGCTCGCAGCGGCCTGAGAGGCTTGCAGCAGCGCCGCTTGTGAGTTCTGCTCCGAGCGCTTCAGCGTTAATTGGGCTTCTTCCGCTTGCTGATTCAACTGAGCAACCTGGCGCTCAATGCTGCGAAGCTGCCGCAGAAACAGGATCGCGCCCGTGGCAATCACCGCTAGCAACAGCGCGACAGCGCCCCACAGCCAAGGCTGCTTTCCTCCCGCGCCGCTCCTCGGTTCACTCGCTTGCGGCGCCGCCGGCTTCCGCGGCTCAGTAATTAGTCCCATAGAACTTCTATTTTAACGCGCCACGGCTGATAAAATGGAGCGTATGAAACACTCACCCGAATTTCTCAAGATCGTCAATGACGCGAAAATGCGCGTGCGCGAGACCAACGTGCACGAGGTGAAGCGGCAGCTTGACCGGCACGAGCCCATGATGATTGTCGACGTGCGCGAGGACAGCGAGTGGGCGAAGGGCCGCATTCCGGGCGCCGTCCATCTGGGCAAGGGTGTCATCGAGCGCGACATCGAAAATGCCATCCCGGAAAAGTCCCGGCGTTTGGTCCTCTACTGCGGGGGCGGCTTCCGAAGCGCTCTCACCGCGGATAACCTGCAGAAGATGGGCTATACCAACGTCCTCTCGATGGACGGCGGCTGGCGCGCATGGAACGAGGCCGGCTATCCGGTCGAATCGTAAGTTCACGCGCTCCAAGCGTCGCACACATCGCGAAATGCGCGATGTATGCGCCCCCCGCGCGGGGCTCTGTCTATCGCCGTTACGCTTTTGAGAAACGGATTCTCGCTTTCGCGGGAATTACTGAATGGCGCGTGGTTGCGGCCGCGAGGCCGCGCTGCGCCCCCCGCTTCCTCAATGATCTCGCGACAGCCATGATAAGCCTCCAGCGATTCAGCGTTCGAGGGGAAGCTGTGAAACGGATGTTACCGTAATAGTAAACACCGGAAGACATTTTGTCAAGCTGGGGTTAGGCTGGGTTTTATTGAGAATTACAGATTATAGTGACGGCTTCTGCTGTAGCGCCGGTGTCCCCACCTGCGAATTCGGCGGCGATAAGGGCATCGCTGCTGCAGCAGCCGGACGCCGGCGCTACTTTAGCAGGCGCAGTAGCGCTGGCACCGCGTCGCTCAGGCTCACATCCTGGATCTCTCGCGTGGCGCGATGGAAGATCTCCACCTGCCCGCGCTCGAGCTTCCGCTTTCCGACGGTCACCCGATAAGGCACGCCGATCAGGTCCGCATCCTTGAATTTCACGCCTGGCCGCTCAGCGCGGTCGTCGAAAAGCGCGTCGAGTGACTGAGCGCGAAGCTCGGAATAGACCTTCTCGGCGGCGTCCCGCACGGCGGAGTCGTCCATATTCGCCGCGGTGACGATCACGTCGAAAGGCGCGATGGACCGGGGAAGGAAAAGACCGTCCTTGTCGTGGTTTTGTTCGGCGGCGGCGCTGAGCACGCGCTCCACGCCGATGCCGTAGGAGCCCATCACCAGCGTCGCCTCTTTGCCGCTCTCATCGAGCACACGCGCGCCCATGGCTTCCGAATAACGCCGGCCGAGCTTGAACACGTGGCCGAGCTCTACGACTTTCGTGAGGCGAAGCGGCTGATGGCAGCGCACGCAAAGGTCGCCGGCACGGACGCTCGCAAGGTCGTGATACTCGGCGGTGAAATCGCGGCCGGGCGTCACGCTGCGGAGGTGCGTGTCGTCGCGGTTGGCGCCCGTGATCATATTCTTCCTGCCCTGGAGCGAGCGGTCGGCAAGCAGGCGAGCGCCGAGCAGACCTACAGGCCCCAGCGAACCGAGGTGCGCTCCGTGCAGCTCCAGCGCCTCCTCCGGCGTCGCAGGGCGGAAGACGCCGGTGCCAAGCACCGTCGCCAATTTCGTTTCGCTCAGACTTTGATCGCCTCGCAGCAGGATTACTACCGGCTTGCTCTCGACAACGTAATCAAGCGTCTTGATCATCCGCGCCGCGCCGTCGCCAGTAAACGCGACGAGCTGGTCGATGGTCTTCTGGCCCGGCGTGGCAAAGGGCTGCGGGGGATCTTCGCCCGGCAGGTCGCTCGCAGGCGGCGGCTCCGAAACGGCCTTCTCGAGGTTCGCGGCGTAGCCGCAATCGCTCTCGGCGATAAAGTCTTCGCCCGCCTCGGTCGGCGCCATGAACTCGTGCGAGTAGGAGCCGCCCATCATGCCGGAGTACGCCTCGGCGATGCGGAAATTGAGCCCGCAGCGGGTAAAGATCCGCGAATAGGCGTCGTAGTGCTTGCGATAGCTGGCGTCGAGGCCCGCCTCGTCGAGATCAAACGAATACGAGTCCTTCATCAGAAACTGGCGCAGGCGCAGAAGGCCCGACTTGGGGCGCGGCTCATCGCGAAACTTTTCCTGGATCTGATACCAAATTTGTGGGAGCTGCTTGTAGGAACGCAGCTCGGAGCGCGCGATGTTGGTCATCTCCTCTTCGTGCGTGATGCCAAGGCACAGATCGTGCTGGTTACGGTCCTTGAACTTGAAGATCACGTCCACCTTGTCCCAGCGGCCGGTCTCCTTCCATAGCTCTGCGGGATTGAGCGCGGGAAGATAGAATTCCTGCGCGCCGATCGCATCCATCTCCTCGCGGATAATGCGCGTAATCTTCAGCATCGAGCGCTGCGCGAGATAGAGATATGCATAAAGCCCGGCGGCGACTTGCCGGATGTATCCGGCGCGCAGCAGAAGCTGATGGCTGGGCGCTTCGGCCTCCGCCGGCACTTCCCGCAGTGTAGGAATAAATGTCTGGCTCCAGCGCATCGCATGCCTTTCACGAACTCTGTAGCGCAGCGCGGCACAGCCGCAACCAAGCGCCATTTTCGGTCATTCCCGCGAAAGCGGAAATCCAGTTAATTAAATGGACCCCCGCTTTCGCGGGGGTGACACCGATGGCGGGCGCCGCAGGTATCCAAAATGTTTGCTAAGAAAACAAGAAATTGCGGTATTGCAATGCCGACCTCCGCCTTTGAGGTCTGCGGCTTCTATTCACGTAGTTAAACAGGTATTTAAGGAAAACCCGCGGACCCCTCGCTGCACTCAGGGCAGGCTCTGAACAATGCAGGTCCGCGCTACGCTACCCTCTGCGCGCTGGCCCGATGCACAGCGAAGACTGGGTTCAGGAGGCAGCGGGAATCTGTTTTGCAAGCGACTGAAAGAACTGATTGACGATCTGCCGGGTGGCGGCCTGGATCAACCGCTGGCCGGCGGCGGCAATGGGCCCGCCGATTTGAACTTCCCCTGAATAGCCGATGTTCGTTTTCCCGGCGTCCTCAGAAAGGGAAAGCAGCCCCTCGCCGCGCACGAATCCGCCCGTACCTTTGGCCTCTACTTTAAGCCGGTAGCTTTGCGGTGGAACGGGGTCCTGGATTTCGACGTGGCCCTCGTAGCGGCCGCTGATCGCCGCGATCCCAACCTTCATCAAAACGCGGAAGCCTCCGGCGGGATCAGGCTCGAATTTTTCGCAGCCGGGCAGCGCGTGTGAGAGCGCCTCCGGGCTCATCAGCGCGGCCCACACGGCGTCGCGCGCGGCCGCAACGGTGTAAGTGCCTTGAATTTTCACGAGGCTGATTCGGGAGCCGCGCGAGCGCGGCGGGCGGCGGCCTCAAGCGCCCGCCGCGCGTAGACACGGGCGAGGTGGCTGCGGTAGTCGGCGGAGGCGTAAAGGTCGCCATTCACATCGATGCCTTCGGCGGCGAGCGCGGCGGCCTCCTGAATCGCGCCCGGCGCTTTGCCGTGTAGCATCGATTCGATATTCCTGGCGCGGTACGCTTTCGGCCCAATGCCGGTAATCGCCACGCGAACCTCGTCGATTTTACCCGCATCATTAAGGCCGACGATGGCGGCGGCGCCCGCCATTGCATAACCCGACGCCGGATGATGAAGCTTCACGTAGGCGGAGCCGCTTCGCGTCGCGGGCGCGCGAAACCGGATGCCCGCCAGGATTTCATCGGCGCGCAACGCGGTGGTAAGCAGATCTACGAAGAAGTCCTCTGCCGCGATCCAGCGCGAGCCGCCCGCGCCGCGCGCTTCGATCTCGGCATCGAGGGCCAGAATCGCGGCGGGCCAGTCCGCGGCCGGATCGGCGTGGGCGAGGCTCCCGCCCAGCGTTCCCCGATTGCGCACCTGCACGTCGCCAATCTCGCGTGCGGTCTCCGGTAGCAGCGGGCACTTTTCTTTGAGAAGCGCGGACGATTCAATCTCAAAGTGCGTGGCGAGGGCGCCAATCTCAATCTGCTCACCCGCCTCGCGGATGTATCGCAAGTCGGCCAGATTCCGAAGGTCGATGAGCCGGCGAGGCGAGGCGAGGCCGAGCTTCATCATGGGAAGAAGGCTATGCCCGCCGGCCAGAATCTTGCTTTCGCCGCCTTCAGCCAGCAAGGCCGCGGCCTCCGCGAAACTCTTTGGAGCGTGGTAATCGAAGGGTTGAGGAATCATGCTTCAGCTCCTCGGACGATGCGCCAGATTTTTTCGGGACGAAGGGGCATATCGATGTGCCGCACGCCGAAATAGCTGAGCGCGTCCACCACTGAGTTCACCACCGCCGGCGTTGAGCCAATCGTGCCGGCCTCGCCCACGCCCTTGGCGCCCAGCGGATTCACGGGCGTTCGCGTGCTCAGCGTCATCGTGTCGAACCATGGGAACTGGCTTGCGCGGGGCACGGCGTAATCCATCAGCGTGCCGGTAAGGAGCTGCCCGTTTTCATCGTAGACGTGAGCTTCCCAGAGCGCCTGGCCGATTCCCTGCGCGAGCCCGCCGTGAACCTGGCCATCCACAAGCATCGGATTGACGATGCGCCCGCAGTCATCCACGGCGTAATAGTTGCGCAGCCGCACGTCGCCCGTCTCCGCGTCGACCTCGGTCACGGCGAGGTGCGCTCCAAAGGGAAACGTGTAGGTGGGAGGCTCGAAAACGCATTTCTCAGTAAGCCCCGGCTCAACGCCGGCCGGAAGCGTTTTGGCGAAGATCGCTTCCTGGGCTACTTCGACGAAGCTCATGGCGGACTTGCCGTCGCGCGTCTGGATTTTTCCGTTGGCGAACACGAGCGCTCCCGGCTTGACGCCCAGCTTGTGAGCGGCAATCGTCGCCATCTTCTTCCTGACCCGCCGTGCGGCGTTAAGGATTGCGGTGCCGCCCACGGCTGTGGTGCGGCTGCCAAAAGTGCCGATGCCGAGCGGGACCTGGAAGGTATCGCCGTGGAAGACGGTGACGTCGTCAAAGGGAATGCCCAGCGTCTCGGCCGCAATCTGCGCGAATGTAGTCTCTTCTCCCTGGCCGTGAGGCGACGTGCCGCTCAGCACCGTCACCTTGCCGGTGGGCTGCACGGTCACTGACCCATATTCCCACCCGCCCGCCGGCATCCGGCTGGAGGGGCCCATGGCGCAGATTTCAACGTAGGTGGAGAGGCCCAGCCCCAGGTAGCGGCCCTTCTTCCTGAGCCGCTGCTGCTCTTTGCGCAGCCGGCGGTATCCCGCCATGCGCAGCAGCCGCTGAAGGCTTCGCTGATAATTGGCGGTGTCATAAGTGACGCCGGTAGGAAGCTCCAGCGGAAAATCTTCCGGCGCCGGAAAGTTGCGCATCCGGACCTCGGCGGGGTCGAGCTTCAGTTCCTGCGCCACCATGTCCATGGCGCGCTCGATGATATAGCTGGCTTCGGGGCGCCCCGCGCCGCGGTAGGCGTCGGTGGCCATCTTGTTGGTGAAGACGCCTACCGTTTCAACTGAGACTTTGGGGATGCGGTAGCAGCCGAGGATCATCAGCGCGGTGAGCGTGGGAATGGCGGGCGTGAGCAGTTGATGGTACGCGCCGAGGTCGGCGACGATGCGGCACTTGATGCCGGTCACCTTGCCGTCCGGCTGAAAGTAAATCTCAAGATCATTGATCTGGTCGCGGCCATGCGTGGTGGCCAGCAGGTTTTCGCGGCGGCTCTCAATCCATTTGACGGGGCGGCCGAGCTTGCGCGAGGCGTAGCATGCGACGCCCTCCTCGCTGTAGACGTTCAGCTTGCTCCCGAACGCGCCTCCTACCTCCGGCGCAATCACGCGGCAGCGCGGCTCATCCATGCCCAGCATGATGGCGAGCTGAGTCTTCAGGATGTGAGGGACCTGCGTAGACGACCATACGGTGAGGGTGTCTTCGCCTGGCGAATAGTTGGCGACCACCCCGCGCGTCTCCATCGAAACCGGCGCAAGGCGCTGGTTAATGAGGCGCTGCTTTAAGACTTTTACGTCAGATCCCGCCTCGTTCCAGTCGCCGCCCTCGAGCTTCGCAACAAACGCGATGTTGTCGCCAAGCTGGGGGTGAATCAGCGTGGTGCCGGGCTCCAGGGCCTTTTCGGGATCAACTACCGCGGGGAGCGGCTCGTAGTCGATCTCGATCTGCTGCGCAGCGTCCTGCGCGCGGTAATAGTCCGTCGCGATCACGGCGGCGACCGGCTCGCCCGTGTAACAAACCTTGTCGATGGCAAGGCAGGGGTGGTCGGGGATCTTCAAGCCTTCCATGCCCGCGGCGCAGGGGACCAGGCCCAGCTTGCCCTTTAGCTCCGCCCCGGTAATCACGTCCACCACGCCGGGCGCACTGCGTGCTTTCGTCACATCCACCGCGGCGATGCGCGCGTGCGCATGAATGCTGCGCGCGCACGCCATGTGAAGCATGCCTTCCAGCTTGATGTCATCGACGTAGTGGCCGCGCCCCTGAATCAGCCGGGGATCTTCCTTCCGCTTATAGCGGGCGCCCAGAACTTTGCCTGGCATCATTCAGCCTCCACTCTTCAGCGGTCTTGTTACGAGTGCGTGGCGGTAGCGTGCGTCCCATGCTCGCGCGGGTCGGCCGAAGCCAGCGGCGTCCCGGTGATCTTCTCGACCGCGTATTCCACGGCCTTGACGATGTGTTGGTAGCCCGTGCAGCGGCACAGATTCCCCTCTAGGCCCTTGCGGATCTCCTCGCGCGAGGGCCGCGGCGATCGCTGCAAGAGCTGATACGCCGTCAGAATGATTCCGGGCGTGCAGAAGCCGCACTGCAG
>JBOGJW010000371.1:0-7528 GCA_050745245.1 Terriglobia bacterium
GGTATATACGGCGCACAGTATACCGGTCGAGATGGCGCGCAACTGCAGGTATGTCGAGCAGCTTCGAGGAACGTGCCGGAAGATCTCAGCGGCGCTGGGCCGGGCCGATGATCCGTTGGTCTATCAGAGCCGCAGCGGCCGTCCCGGACAACCGTGGCTGGGGCCGGATATTCTCGAGTACCTGCGCCAGACGGCGGCAGCGGCAGGAAGCCGCCAGATCGTGATTGCGCCCGTGGGCTTCGTTTCCGATCACCTGGAAGTGATTTACGACCTCGATGTCGAGGCCAAGGCGCTCTGCGATGAGTTGAACCTGAGCATGACGCGAGCGGCGACCGTGGGCGTTCACCCCGCGTTTGTGCGCATGATTAGGGAACTCGTCCTGGAGCGGATGAGCAACGATAGCGCGGGGCGCGATCCTTCCGGAGCGCAAGGCGAACTTTGCGATGCCGATTGCTGCCTCCCGGGATGAGCCGGGCGCCGAAATGTTGGCGGCAATTGAGAACGACGCCCTCGAACGGGGGATTTCAGCGTAAGCAAAGGGTCCGGCTGCCGCAGACGCTTGCGTCCGCGTAGTTCCTTAGCTCGACGGAGGACCGCGGGGTCGAAAATGCTTCGTCGAAGGCCGTGTATCAGGGCATGACTTTAGTCGTGCCGATTCAGCGCCCAATACAAGCCCGGCTTTAGCCGCTGCCGTCCCGGCGTTGCTTCATCAGGGGCTAAAGCCCGTTCCCTTGCGGCGGCTCTACGGCATGGCTGAAGCCATGCCCTGATACAAAGCGGCTGGGTCGGAGTAATTAGCTTTCGCGGACCGAAGGCCGTACATGTCAGACCTGAAGGTCTGCGCGAGCCCTCAGAAACAGACGAGTGGCCGATCCACCCCAATCCGTTTGCCGCGTCGCCATCGTAGGCGCGGGGATTTCCGGGCTCGCCGCCGCCTACCGACTGGCGCAAGCGCGACATGCCGGTGCGCCCGTTGCAGCGTTCGTCCTTGACGACGCCGCGCGTCCGGGCGGTCTCATCCAGACCGAGCGCGTTCAGGACTTCCTGATCGAAGGAGGTCCGGATAGCTTCCTTACCGAGAAGACTGAGGCGCCAAGCTTAGCCACCGAGTTGGGACTTGGGGCCGAGCTGATTGGTTCCAACGATGCCGCGCGGCGTACATACGTCCTGCACCGCGGCGGCCTCGCCCCTCTCCCCGACGCCTTTTCGCTTTTTGTTCCGCGGCGGCTATCCAAAGTGGTCTTTTCCCCCCTCGTCCCTCTGGCTAGCAAACTCGCTGCTCTGCGGGAGAGGTTTCTGCGGCCTCCCGGCGCCGCGGAGCCGCGCTCCGACGAGCCGGTCTCCTGGTTCGTCGAGCGGCACTTTGGGCGCGGTATGCTTGATAACATCGCCGAACCGCTGCTCGCCGCGATCTACGGCGCTGACGTGGAGCGGCTTAGCGTGCAAGCGGCGCTGCCGAGCTTCTACGCGCTCGAACGGGTCTACGGCAGCCTCACGCGGGGCGTGCTGATGAACCGGGAAGAGCATCCCGACCGGCCGCTCTTCACTACCTTGCGCGGCGGAATGCAGAATCTCGTTGATGCGCTCGCGGGCGCGCTGGCCGAGCCGGGAGAAAATCGCGAGCCTCGCCTGCTTTCGGGCCGGCGCGCGGCTCGTCTTGAGCGGCGCCAGTCCGGTGGAGCGAAGTACGTGCTTGCGTGCCAAAGCGGCGAAATGTTTGAAGCTGACGCGGTGATCTGCGCGCTGCCGGCGCCTGAAGCGGCGACGCTGGTTCAAGCCGTAAGTTCCGCGCTCGCTGAACGACTCGAGCAGATCCGCTACACGCCCGCCGTGACGGTCTCCCTGGCCTATTCGGCGCTCAGCTTGCCCTCGGGATTTGGCTTTGTCGTGCCCGCAAAAGAGAACCGGCGGCTGCTCGCCTGCACGTTCGTACAATCGAAATTCCCGGCCCGCGTTCCGCCGGGGCGCGCGCTGCTGCGCTGCTTCCTGGGCGGCGCCCGCGATCCCTCTGTAATACAGATGCAGGATCAGGACCTGATTTCGGCCGTGAAGCGGGAACTCCGTGCCGGGCTGGGGATCGATTCTGATCCGGATTTCTTCCGCATCTATCGCTGGCCCGTAGCCATGCCGCAATATGACGTCGGCCACCGCGATCTCGTGCGCGAGATCGCGGAAGCCGTCGGAAAGCTGCCCGGCTTTTTTCTCGCCGGCAACGCCTATTCGGGCGTCGGGATCTCGGATTGTATTCGCACGGCGAACACGGCGGCAGAGCGCGCGGTGGAATACGCCCGGGCGAGAGCTCAGATTGTGTGATTTATGATTCGTGATTGGCAGGGCCGCGCGGATATCGCCAATCAGAAATCCCTCCATCAAATTGTCATTACCCGTGGCGCCAAAGCAGCCGCGCCGCCATAACGGCCAGGCCGAGCGCGGTCATAACCGCGGAAAAGCCCGCCAGGCTGCGCGTCAGGGCCCGGTGGCGGGTCTCGTGATAGACCACGGGCAGGCTCACCAAGGCGCTTGAAATAGAGCACAGGATGACCGACACGCCTGCCAGCTCCGGGCGCAACTGGCCGTGGGCGCTCATGATGGCGGCGGTCGCCGTGGTGCTGGCGCTGCTCACTAACCCGCCCGCGATGCTGAAGATCAGGAACCCCGAATGCCCGAAAAAGCGCTCCGCCAGTTTTCCGATCACCTCAATCGCCAGGAACAGTCCGCCGAGCGCGAGCACCCTCCGAACCGAGAGAGGAGAAGAAAGCTCCAGCTTGACGCTGTGCCGCGCCTCGCGCCTGGGCCGCTGCCAGGCGACAAAGCCCCCGAAGGCGCTCATGGCGACCAACGGCCACAGGGCGGCGGGGAAGGCGGCAATCGCAAAGATCGCAACGATCAGCAGGTTTCGCGCGAACATGGCCACGGAGGTCAGTAGCACCACCGCCACGCCCACGCCGGCTTCGCTCTCGCCGGCGGCTTCGAGTCGCGGGCAGAGCTCGGCGACCGTGGCGGTGCTGTTCACCAGCCCGCCCAGCAGCGCGCTATAGTAAAAGCCTCGCGTTCCATAGAGCCGCAGCAGGATGTAATTCACGAAGCCGATTCCGGCCAGGATGACTACCACCAGCCAGATTTCGCGCGGATTGATCAGCTTCCACGGGTCGATGGGGTGGTTCGGCAGGACGGGGTAGATTACAAATGCGATTAGCCCGATGAACACCGCGCTGCGGATCTCCGCCGTGGTAAGCCCGCCCGCGAAGCGCGCCAGCTCCGCCTTCCACGCCAGCAGCATGGTCATCAGCACGGCGGATGCGACCGGAGTAAACCAGTGGCCTTCGCCCACCAGCACGCCGAGCAGCAGCGTGACCATCAGCGTGACGGAGGTCGTGATCTCCAGGTTTCGGCTCACCACAAGGCTGCGGATGTTCACATATCCCACCAGCAGGAATACGCCGGCGAATGCCGCGATCGCAAAGCCGAATCCGAGCAAAGCGCTCAGCATGCCCAGCAGCGCGGTGATGGCGAACGTCCTCACCCCGATGTCTTTGTGCGCCCACTCGCGCTCCAGCCCCACGGCCAGCCCGATGCCTACCGAAAGGCCAATCTTGATTGCGATTTGTGTGAAGGGAAACCGGGCGCCGCCGGCGGAAGAGAAGGCGCTGGCAAAACTCGGGGTCGAGTAAGGGAGGAGATGCTGGATCACTGGGAGAAAATAACGCCTTCAGCGGCCTTTGCTTTCTTTGGCCGTTAGAAGGTCTTTGAGCTCGTCCATGAACTCTCGGACGTCTTTAAAGTCCAGGTACACCGAGGCGAACCGGACATAGGCGACTTTATCGAGCTTCTTCAGCCGGTTCATCACCAGCTCGCCCACCGCGGTTGTGGGCCGCTCGCGCGCGGGAGCTTCCGCAACATAGGCTTCGGCTTCATTCACGATCTCCTCGAGCTTGGTCACCGCGACGGGGCGTCGCTCGCAGGCCTTCAGCAGCCCGGTCAGCACCTTTTGCCGGTCAAATTTCTCCCGGCGGCCGTCTTTTTTGACCACCATGTACGGGATTTCGTCAATGCGCTCGTAGGTGGTAAACCTTCTGGAACACTTCACGCACTCGCGGCGGCGGCGAATGGTGTCGCCCGCCTTCGCCTCGCGCGAATCGACTACGCGATCCTGAAGATTCCCGCAGAAGGGGCACCTCACGATTTCTGTTGCCCTCCCGCGTCGGTAATTTCCCCGGCGCGCGCTCCGCAATAGGATTCCTCCGCCTCCTCGAATCTCCACTCGGGAATTGCGCCGGGGCGGCTGGCCACCAGCGCGCCCACCCGGTTAGCGAAGGCGGCCACACGGGGGGGCGGCCAGCCGGAGCCGATCCCGTGCAGCAAGGCGGCGGCAAATGCATCGCCCGCGCCGATGGCGTCGCAGACCGTCACCGCTCTGCCTTCTGTCTCCTCGTATTCACCGGCGAGCAGCAACACGCACCCGTGAGGACCGCGCGTGACGCACACAGCGTCCAAGCCGAAGTCTCGCGCCAGCGCCCCGCAGAAGTTTTCGAGAGGCCCTGAAGCGATGCCGAGCATCGACCCCGATTCCGCAGCCTCATCTTCGTTGAGCTTCACGATGTCGGCGGCCGCGATGAGCCCGCGCACCAGCGCCGCCGTGTAGCACCCTTTGCGCAGGTTCACGTCATAAAAGCAGCGGCTTGCCGGGTGCGCGGCGATGATCTGTCGTACGAGCTCGCGCCCCTGGCGGCTGGATTGGAAAAGCGTCCCAAAATATATCCAGTCCGGCTGCCAGGCGCGGATTTCCTGCAACTGCGAGACGCTCAGCTCGGCAAAGTCGTAGGCGGCCGGCCGATGTATTGTGAACCGCGGCTGGCGCGCCGCATCGAGCTCTACGCTTACAATGCCAGTCGGCTGATCGTTTACCTGGAGAACATACCGGGTATCCAGGCCCAGGCGCTCCATGCGATCCAGAATGCGTCTACCGCGCGGATCACACCCGACGGCGCTCACCAGCCGAACCTCGTGCCCGAGGCGCGAGGCGTGAACGGAAAAGTTCAGGGGCGCTCCGCCAAGGTGCTCCTCGCCTCCTACAACGTCCCACAGCACTTCACCGATGCTTACGATCTTCATCTTGCCGTCCCCGGTCCTCTGCGCGCCCGCCTTCGCCCGCACCGCCACTATACCCTGGACGAGGGATAGGCCGCTAGAAAGAGTAGCGTCGCGCGTCCGCGAGGCTGCATTGCGATGCGCAATTTCATATTTTTTTAGCAAACATTTTGGAACCTGTCATTCTGAGCCCGTTCGCTCCGCTTCGAGCGGTCCTGAGCGCAGCGAAGTAGCTCAGGGTAAACTCCGCGAAGAATCCCGGTATTTCGCTGGGACTTAACAAATGCGGGGATTCTGCTCTCGGTCGCCACGGCGACCTCGCTCAGAATGACAGTTTCATCCAGTTGCGGCTTGGTTGCGGCTCTATCGCGCTGCGCTACATTGGAGGAGAAATTTTGATAACCTGATGACGAGGAGAGCGATGAAGGCCAGCGTGCTGCACTCGGTCGCCCCGATCACCTCGAATCCGCTGCGCTATGAAGAGGCGCCGGAGCCGGAGCCCGCGCCCGGCGAAGTCCTGGTGCGCGTCGCGGCTTGCGGTGTGTGCCGGACGGACCTGCACGTGATCGAGGGAGAGCTTCCGCCGCGCAAATTTCCCCTGATTCCTGGCCACCAGATCGTCGGCACGGTCACAAAACGCGGGGAAGGCACCTCGCGGTTTGCCGCCGGCGCGCGGGTGGGCATCCCGTGGCTGCATCGCACGTGCGGAGTTTGCGAGTACTGCCGCGTCGGCAGGGAAAATCTCTGCGAGAACGCCTCGTTTACCGGTTACACGGTGGACGGAGGCTATGCGGAGTATGCCACCGCTCCGGAGCAGTTCGTCTATCCTATTCCGGATGGGTTTGCGGACGAGCAGGCGGCGCCTCTGCTCTGCGCCGGCATCATCGGCTTCCGGGCGCTGCGCCTTTCGGGGATACAGCCGGGCGGACGATTGGGTTTCTACGGCTTCGGCGCCGCGGCCCACGTGGCGATTCAAGTGGCGCAACATTGGGGCGTGGAGGTATACGCCAGCACGCGCGACGAGCGGCACCGCAGGCTCGCGCTCGAACTCGGAGCGAAGTGGGCGGGCGGAACACTCGACGCGCCGCCGGTGAAGCTGGACGCGGCCATCATTTTCGCGCCCGCGGGTGAGATTGTGCCCGCCGCGCTGAAGGCGCTGAAGAGAGGCGGCACGCTGGCGCTTGCGGGAATCCACATGAGCCAGATTCCGCCCTTGAATTACGATTGGCTCTACGGCGAGAGGGTGATTCGAAGCGTGGCCAACAACACAACCCAGGATGGCAACGATTTCATGCGGCTCGCGACGGAGATTCCGATTCGCACCCAGGTGCAAACCTTTGCGCTCCCCGATGCGAACGAGGCGCTCAGTCGACTTAAGAACGATGCCATTCAGGGAGCGGCTGTCTTGCGCGTGAGCTAGCGAAATACAGAAGCTCAAATTTTCAAATCTCAGACACTGGGCAGCCAATAGCCGATCGGTCTGCCCGAAAGGCTTCGCGCAGAAGAAGAGGGCGAACAACATGAACGAAGCATGGATCGTTTCTATTACCCGAACGCCCGTCGGCAAGGCGCCTCGTGGAACACTGCGCAACACGCGCCCGGACGACATGGCGGCGAGCGTGATTCAGGAAGCGCTGCGCAGGGCGCCGCAACTGAGCGCGAGCGAAGTGGAAGACGTGATTCTTGGCTGCGCCATGCCCGAGGGTCCGCAGGGCAACAACGTGGCGCGCGTTGCGGCGCTGCGGGCGGGCTTGCCGGTGAGCGCTTCGGCAATGACCATAAACCGCTTCTGCTCTTCAGGACTTCAGTCGATCGCGCTCGCCGCGCAGCGCATCATGGCGGGCCAGGGCGAGGCGATCGTTGCCGGCGGCACTGAGAGCATGAGCATGATCCCGATGGGCGGGTATAATTTTTCTCCCAACCCTGTGCTGGTGGAAAGTTATCCGGACGTGTATCTCAGCATGGGCCTGACGGCTGAGAGCGTCGCGCGCAAATATGCAATTTCACGCGAGCAGCAGGACGCGTTTGCGCTCCGCAGCCACCAGCGCGCGCTCGCCGCAATCCATGAAGGAAAATTCAGCGAGGAAGTTGTGCCTCTGGAAGTGACGGACGTCAACATGAATGGCCACCGCCCGCAAAGCGAGAAGTTTATCTTTTCTGCCGACGAAGGGCCGCGGCGCGACACGTCCCTGGAAGCCCTGTCGAAGTTGAAGCCCGCCTTTCACGCGCACGGCGCGGTAACGGCCGGCAACTCGTCGCAGATGAGCGATGGCGCGGCGGCAGCGCTGGTGCTCTCGGCGGAGCGCGCCCGTCAGCTTGGCATTAATCCGCTGGCGCGCTTTGTGAGCTTCGCCACGGCGGGAACACTCCCCGAAGAGATGGGCATGGGGCCGGTCGGCGCAATTCCAAAGGCCCTCAAGATCGCGGGGCTGAAGCTGAG
>JBOGJW010000372.1:0-4276 GCA_050745245.1 Terriglobia bacterium
GTTGGTGAGCCTGCGCCACGCCACTTCAATGAACCAATGAAACAATGACTCAATCTATGAAAACGGACGTTCTGGTGCTTGGCAGCGGGCTGGCGGGCTGCGCTGCCGCTTGGGCGGCGGCAAAGCAGGGCGCGGAAGTGCTCCTGGTGACGCGCGCCGAGCGTCCCGAAGAGAACAACACGTTCTGGGCGCAGGGCGGGATCATCTATGAGGGCAAGAACGACTCGCCCGAGATGCTGGTGCAGGATATTCTTACCGCCGGAGCTGGCCTGAGCTCGCCGGAGGCCGCGTGGCTGCTGAGCCGCGAAGGTCCGCGCCTGGTGAAGGAGATTCTGATTGACGAGCTGGGCGTCGGCTTCGATCGCGTGCCCGATGATGGCGGCTGGCACCTCACCGCCGAGGCCGCGCATTCACTGCCGCGGATACTCCACCACAAGGACCAGACCGGCTCGGCCATCGAGCGCGTTTTCCTCGACCGCGTCGCCGCGCATCCGAAAGTGAGGCTGATGGCGGCGACCACCGCCGTCGATCTGCTCACCGTCTCCCATCACTCCGAAGAGCCGCTCGACGTTTATAAGCCGCTCACCTGCGCCGGCGCTTACGTTTTGCACCAGCCGAGCGGCGAAGTCTTCCCTATTTTGGCCCGCGAAACCATCCTGGCGACGGGTGGCCTGGGGCGCATCTACCTGCACACCACCAACCCGCCGGGCGCGGTCGGCGGCGGCATCGCCATGGCCAGCCGCGCCGGGGCGCGGTGCATAAATATGCAGTACGTGCAATTCCATCCAACCACCCTTTACCATCCGAGCGGGCGATTTCTGATCTCGGAGGCGCTGCGAGGCGAAGGCGCGCGGCTGGTGGACAGCCGCGGGCAGGAGTTCATGCAGCGTTTTCACCCGAACGGGTCGCTGGCGCCGCGCGACGTTGCGGCCCGCGCCATCTACCAGGTGATGCTGGAGTCCGGCGAGCCGTGCGCTTACCTGGATATCTCTCACAAACCCGCCGCGCAGGTGCGCGACCGCTTCCCGGGAATCTACGCGCACTGCCTCGAGCTCGGCATCGACATCACGCGCCAGCCGATCCCGGTGGTGCCCGCTGCGCACTACAGTTGCGGGGGAATCGCGGTGAATGAATGGGGCCAGACGAATCTCGTGCGCTTGCGCGCGGTGGGGGAAGTCTCCTGCACGGGCCTGCACGGCGCGAACCGCCTGGCGAGCACCTCTCTGCTGGAATGCCTCGTTTGGGGGACGCGCGCCGGCGCCCATAGCGCGCAGAGCGCCAGCAGCAGCACCGACGCCTGCGAATTTCCGCGCATCGTGCCGTGGCGCTATGAGCACGAGGCGGTCGACCCGGCGCTGATCGCTCAGGACTGGGTCACCATCCAGCAAACCATGTGGAACTACGTGGGCCTCATTCGCAGTGAAAAGCGGCTTAACCGCGCTTATGAGCTCCTGCGCGAGCTCGATGCCGAGATCTCCAGGTTCTACGAAAAGGCGGAAGTCACCGATGCCATCATCGGCCTGCGCAACGGAATTCAGACCGCGCGGGTCCTGCTGCTCGCCGCCCGCGAGTGCCGCCAGAGCCGCGGCTGCCACTACCGCGTGGACTGACCGCACGCGCCGGCCCCCTGCCTTATCCTGCCCGTCATGGAGGGCTCTCCGCCCGCGAAAGCTGATGAAAATGGCTGCGGTTCGGATAGCCCGCAACGCGGGCGGAAGAATTTAGCCCTGGGCTAATCGTGTTTAGGCCCTCGAATCGCCGGCGCTGTCGCTGACGGAGTATTTTCGAGATTGTAGCTAAAATCTTTCCGCGCTCTCTTCCTCAGCCTTCTCATTTCCAGCTTACAGCGGGAGATTCATGCTCCGGGATGCGGCATTCTCGTTTCTTCGTGAGCCGTTTCAAGTAGCCATCGGTAAATTTCCTGAAGGCTGATGGACGTATTCAAGATCTTCAGGTATTATCATCCGCTATTCATAGGACAGATGCCGGACCGTGACGGAGCGTGTTGAGAAGAACTCTCGGTCCGGGGAGGAACAAAGTGCTCGCCAAGCTTGCCTTTCTCATCGCCGTCACGATAGGGATTTGCTGTGCGGGGATTGCCCAAACCACTACGGCCACACTGCTGGGGCTGGTGCGCGATCCGAGCGGCGCGGCGATGCCCGGCGTGCGGATCACCGCACAAAATATCCAAACCTCTCTGACGCGCGTAACGCGTTCAGACGCTACGGGCGCTTATCTGATTTCCAATCTGCCGATCGGAAACTACAGGCTCATTGCGGAGGCGCCGGGGTTTGAGAAATTCGTCCAGAGTGGCATCACGCTGGCCGTTGATCAGAACGCCAGGGTGGACGTAGTGCTCCAGATAGGGTCGACTTCTCAGACTGTTCAGGTGACGGCGGAATCGACCGGAGTTGATACCCATTCAGCCACCGTTGGTGAGCTGGTGGACCCGTCGCGCATGCAGGAGCTTCCCTTGAACGGCCGGAATGCGATGACGTTGGCGGAAGTCGCGCCCGGTGTCACGAACATCCTATCGGCCCCCACCGTACAGACCCTAAGCCGGTCCGGGCCAAGCATAACGATTGAAGGCGGCCGGGACACGCAAAATGAGGTTCGGTTTGACGACGTCACGTGGAAGAACATCACCCAGAACACGCTCGTCAATCTGCCCAACCCGGACGCGCTGCAGGAGTTCGAGGTGCTGACAAGCAACTTCAGCGCCGAATATGGCCGCAACTCGGGCGGGGTTATTATTGCCGCTACGCGTTCCGGAACTAATGAGTTTCACGGCACGCTCTGGGAATACCTCCGCAATACGGACCTGGACGCCCGGAATTTCTTTTCGTCAGGCGTGCCCCAGTTGATACAGAATCAGTACGGATTTACGTTCGGCGGACCGGCGATCAAAAATCGGCTGTTCTTCTTCGGCTCCTTCCAGGGCAGCAGGATTCGCCAGTCCGAAGTGTTATCGAGCGCTACGCCGCCAACGCCTGCTGAACGAGGCGGCGACTTCTCCGCCACCGGGAAGACAATCAAAAATCCCGCAACCGGCCAGGTTTTCGCGAATGGAGTCATCCCGTCTGCCCTTTTCGATCCCGTGGCCGTGAAATTCATGAACGCGTACATGCCCCTCGCAAACAGCCCAAACGGAACCTGGACCGCGCTCGTGCCGAATCCAACGAATGACAATCAGTATCTTTGGCGGGCAGACTATGACTCGAGCGACAGGCAGATCATGACGGTGCGCTTTTTCGATGAAGGCAGCTCCCAACTCCGGCAGGATGGCAACATCGCGCCCTATAACCCGAATACTTACACCTTCAGGACTCAAAGCTGGGCCGCGCATGACACTTATAGTTTCAACGCGCAACTGGTAAATGAAGCATGGCTTGGCGTCGGCCGTATGAATTTCGTGGATGGAGAGACGAGCCGTGCTCAGTTGTCGGATTTGGGCGCGACGTTTCCCGGTGTGCTCATCCCGGAGTTGCCGACGGTCGCGGTCAGCGGGTACTACAATTTAGCGGACGACGATCTTTACAATGAGCGTGACAACATCTATCAGCTCGGTGACACGGTCCGGAGGAACTCCGGCAAGCAGTCGATCAGTTTCGGCGGAGAGATCCAGAGGCTCGAACTATACAACGGAGGCTCGTCAGGAAATCAAGGAAATTTCAGTTTCAACGGCTCACAGAGCGGCAACGCCTTCGCGGATTTTCTGCTCGGCAGGGCGGTGAGTATGACTCAGAAGAGCCCTTACCAAAGAAACGCGAAGACATGGAATTGGTATACGTTTTTCCAGGATGATGTTCGCTTGACCCAGCGCCTGACCATCGATCTTGGTTTGCGCTACGAGTGGTTCAGACCCTTCGAAATCGATGGCAATGCCCTGCATACGAACACCTATCGCGCCGGCGAGCAGTCAGTCATCACTCCCAGCGCGCCGCTCGGCATGGTGTTTCCCGGAGACCCGGGCATCGGCAATGGCTTGGTTCCCACCGACACTGATGATTTTGGGCCCCGGATTGGAATTGCGTGGGATCCCTTCGGGAATGGACGAACGGCCATCCGCGCGGGTTACGGGCTGTTGTATGAGGACCAGCGATCGGACATTTGGACCTATCCGGCTGTGAACCAGCCGTTCGTGATAACGGACACGATCAATACGCCTTCTAGCTTCCAAAATCCTTACTCTGGCTTCCAGAACCCTTTCCCTTACTTGTACTCTTCCCAAACGGCCAAGTTCTCTTACCCGATGGGTCTGTTTACAGTTCCAAAC
>JBOGJW010000373.1:0-2846 GCA_050745245.1 Terriglobia bacterium
GCGGCGACCTCGCTCAGAATGACAGTTCCCTTCATTTGCTGTTGGTTGCGGCAGCGCCGCGCTGCTAGGGCGATCCGATCTCGCGGGGGCCACTGCCAGACGGCAAAGCCGCCGGCCATAGCGGGAAGCGAGCGGCTGCGCTAAACTGACTTGTATTTTCGGAAAGCGTTGGAATTGATAAGCGTGAACATCACCGGCCAGCGCAGGGCCGCGGCACATCCGAACAGAATGCGGCCAGAGTTGGTCCTCACCCAGGCGAACATATGGCCGCGCTCGCATGGGTGGCGCGTACAGCCGCTACTGCTGCCCCTCCTTCTGGGGCTCACGGCGGCGGCGTGGGCGCAATCGGGCGTGCGCTCACCGGAGGTCGAGGTTCCCCTGACCGTCTCGAACGGCGTGCCCTTGCAGGTGATCCTGACCGAGCGCGTGCCGATCAAGCGAGCCGGCGTTCCGGTGCAAGGCAAGCTCGCCGCTCCCGTTTACGTTTACAACCGCACCGTGCTTCCGGCAGGATGCGAGGTGCTCGGACACGTCTCTTCGGTCAAAAGCGCTTCGCGATGGCAGCGGGCGCGAGCCATCACGGCGGGAGACTTCACGCCGCTCCGCACCGCTCAAGTAGAGTTCGACACTCTGGTTCTGAAGGATGGAGAGCGGCTGCCCATCTCGACCGAGGTCGCTCCCGGCGCAGCCCCAATGATTCACCTGGAGAGCGGGGGCGGCAAGGCGGGCGCGCGCCGTGATCCTGTCGGGGGCATGATCGGGCAGGCGCGGCAACAGATCAGCGCGGAGAAGAAAATGGCCCTGGAATCGCTCCGCGCTCCCGACAAATTGCACCGGCTCGCGCTGAAGCTGAAGGCAATCGTAGTTGCGAAATCGCCGTATCACCGCCAGGCGTTTGCGCCTGGAACGGTCTTCACGGCGGAGCTCCTGCAGCCGCTTAAGCTCGGAACCGAGCGTCTGCCGCAGAGCGAGCTGGCGAGGGTTGGCTCAATGCCGCCGCCGGACAGTATCGTCCATGCGCGGCTTGTCGAATCGATCAGTTCGGCAACAGCGCATCGCGGCACTCCGGTGCTCGCTGTGGTGACGCAGCCGCTCTTTTCCTCTCACGACCGCCTCATCATTCCACAAGGCAGCCGCCTGGAAGGCATGGTAATCCAGGCGAAGCCCGCGCGCAGATTGCACCGCGACGGAAAGCTGCGATTCACTTTTCAGCGCCTCGAGCCGCCTGCCCCCCAGCCTCGCGCCGCAGCGGCCGTCGAGCCCCGCTCTGTAAACGCGAGCTTACAGGGCGTGGACGTGGCGCGGGCCACGCATCTGAAGGTCGACGCCGAAGGCGGCGTAAAACCCGCGGTCTCGAAGGGCAAATACCTGATACCCGCGCTTTCGATCGCGCTGGCTGCCTGGACCGACACGCCCGATCGCGACGCCGTATCCCAGCCGGGCGCCGCCGTTCCCGGCCAAGGCGGCGTCGTGGGCCAGACGGTGGCCGGCGGCTGGAGCCTGGGCTGGATTGGCTCGGCGGTTTCGGTGGCCGCGCAGTCGCGGGTGCTTACGGCTACTTTCGGGTTTTACGGCGCGGCGTGGTCGGTGTATTCTCATCTTCTGGCGCGCGGGCGCGATGTAACTTTCCCGGCCAATACGCCCCTCGAGATTCGCCTCGGGTCTCACGCCGGCGCGAATCCCAGGCTGACTGCGCCGTCGCCCGCAAATCGCGGATAGCAGCCGAACGTCGTAAACATTCGATCAGGGAGGAGTCCTGGATGGACGTGATGAATGCGGTCAATGCGCTGAGCTTGATTTCACTGCCTGCCGCTATGGCGCTGCTCGGCGGGCAGCGGGCCGGCGGCAAATACACGAGCCGCCTGGAAACGCGCTCAGTGCGCGTGCGCCGCGACTTCACCCCGGATGGCAGCCTTCAGAAGGCCGCGTGGCGTTCGGCCAAGTGGGTGACGTTCGACCACGACTGGTCGGGCAAGCATCGCTACCCGCAGGCCCAGACGCGCGTCGCCAGCGTGTGGACGCCGCAGCAGTTCTATCTCGCCTACTGGTGCAAATACACGCAGCTTAATGTGTTCGATAACGGAGACCCCTCGCGGGACACGATTGGTTTGTGGAACCGTGACGTGGTGGAAGCGTTCATCAACGCGCACCCGGAGCATGTCGATCAGTACTACGAGTTCGAGGTCGCGCCCAATAACCTGTGGGTCGATCTCAAGATCGATCTCGACCGCAAGCCCTTCAACAGCGCCGCATGGAATTCGGGCTATCTTCACGCCACGAAGATCGATTCCGGGAAACGCGTCTGGACGTGCGAGATGCGCATTCCGGTTGAGTCGATTGCCGGCAGCGACTACTCGCTCGCATCTGGCGCCGTATGGCGCATCAACCTTTATCGCGCTGACGGACCCGGCAGCGCCGCCGAGCGCCGCCTGCTTACCTGGAGCCCGACCCTCAGACCCAACTTTCACACGCCCACGCGCTTCGGCAGGATCCGCTTTGTGAGCTAGAATCCGGCTGATGTACCTCCTCTACAGCGCGTTTTTCACGCTGGGCGTAATCCTGACCGCGCCTTTCTACTTGCGCCGCTACCGAGGGACTTCGTTCCTGCGCCAGTCCCTGCCAGAGCGGTTTGGGCGGCTGCCCGCGGCGTTTCAGCAATCAAGCGCGGACGCCATTTGGGTGCACGCTGTTTCGCTGGGTGAAACGCTGGCGGTCTCTGGGCTGGCGCGCGAGCTTCAAGGCCTCCATCCCAAGCGCAAGATCTTCATCAGCCATGTGACGCCCACCGGGCGCGAGGCCGGCGAAAAGCGTCTTCCCGATCTGGCTGGCCGCTTTTATCTCCCGCT
>JBOGJW010000374.1:0-3644 GCA_050745245.1 Terriglobia bacterium
CTCGCAACCAGTGATCCGGGCGGCTTCAGCGATGGGAACACGACCATCGCTTCGGGCGCAAACGGAGGAACGGTACCCACCGCAAGTCAGCTTCTCGGAGAACCCACGAACCTAAGCTACAGTCAGCTTGAGAAGCTGGCTTACTTCAACAGCACTAACATACCGGCGCATCGTGTCACCTTTGATGTTGTATTTATGCTGCCCGTGGGGCGGGGAAGGCGGTTTGGCAGGAATCTCTCGCGCCCGCTCGACGCGGCTATTGGAGGCTGGGAGCTTTCGACCATCTCCACCTGGAACAGCGGCTACTGGATGAGCATCAACACATCGCTCTTCCAGTTCGGCAATCCGCGCATTCCCGCCGGACAGCGTCCTACACTCACCTTCGGCGGACAGCCGTACCGGCTGTGGTTCAAGGGATCATTTGATCACACGAAGGCTACGAACGTTAAGGGAGGGAATCTCTCGTCGCTCGTTGCAGCGAACACTGCAAATCGGGTAGTGCGGCTCCCGGGGCCCAACTGCAGCGGCGCATATGTTGGCCAGCTTGCGGTAAACCTTCCGAGCGGAGCCTGCTACAACTCGCCCGTTCACTTCTACAACTACAGCCCAAGGGCGAATATCATCGGGCCCGGCGCCTGGGATTCAGACATCTCGCTCTTCAAGACGTTTGCGCTGGGCGAGCGGGTGAAGCTGCGCCTCGAAGGCGATTTCTTCAACGCCTTCAATCACCCGAACGGCGAGCCCCCGAACGCTTCAACGGGTCTCCAGCCGCTGTTCGAGCAGCCGAACCAGGCGCGCCAAATTCAGCTTGCCGCCCGGCTGACGTTTTGATAAACCGGTAGCCACGGTTAACTCGCCGCTTGAGTTAACCGTGGGTATGTCCGCGATGGAAAGCCCACGGTTGGAAATACGCCAACCGTGGCTACCACTCCGAAGGCGTGAATAAATTCGGGTCCTGTCATTCTGAGAAGGTCGCCGCGGAGCATGTTTGACCTGCGGCTCCGCCGCTCGATGTGCGGAAAGGCTCTGCCTTTCCGGGCCGGTAGCTACTTGTTTCTCGTCCCTCACCGCAAGGCTGCGCCTTGCGGCGCCTTAATGCGGATTTCGCCACGCGATCTGTTCCAGGTCCATGTGCAGTGGTTCACTTTCGGATTTAAGGCCTGACCAATACCGTGCGCTCGACCAGCGGTAATCTTCTGCCCGGAGCACCAATCCCGCCCGCACGGGGTTTTGGTGAATGTAGTTCACCTTCTGCATCAGGAAACCTTCTGCAAAGATTGGCTGGATGTTGGAGTGATGATCCACTAAGGAGTGCGAGTAACGCCTGTATCGTGGGGCGACACGGAGCTTTTCCAGCGATCCGGTAAACCTACCCTCCTTGAGGTAGTCAATTATACGCCTGCTGAGTATCCCATTGACAAAACGCAAGGTTTCCGAGGCTGTGCGCGCGCCATCCGTCACAACATGAAGGTGATCCGGCATGATCACGCAGGCGAAGAGCGCAAAGCCTCCTGAACGGCGTGCCTCGTCCAGCGCCTGGACGGCTACACTCGTCAGGGCTGCGGTCCTGAACACCGGAAGGCGGTCCCGGGCCACTGTGGTGATGAAGAGGCATGGGTTATCTTTGCTAATTGTCACCATTGCGGCTGATCACCCGAGGCGTAGCCTCGGCTTTGGTTGATCATACTCCGGCTCAGCGGAAAGGCGCAGCCTTTCCGCACATCGGGCGGCGGAGCCGCTTGGAGTTGCCGCCCCGGAGTAGAATAGGGCATGGCAGGCCGACACCCTATTTCTGAAGCAGTTTTATCACGCCCTGTTGTTGCTCGATTCACAATCGCCCTTCCTGCCTCTGTCGTTCTCCTCCTCTTCCTTTTTTCCTGCCACTTTGCATTCGCCCAGGCGCCCGACCCGGCGAAGCTTTTCCAAGATGCCATCGCGGCCCAGCGGCGCGGCGACTATGCGCTTGCGGTGCGCGAATATCAGGAGCTGATCCAGCTTCGGCCTGACGTGATTCCGGCTCGCGTGAGCCTGGCTGCCGCGCTTATTTCTCTGGGCCGCATCGATGATGCCATTGCGCAGTACCGTGCGGCGCTCCAGCAGGCGCCCGGGAACCGCGAGCTTACGATGGCGCTCGGGCTCGCCTACCTCAAGAAGGGAGACATTAGCCAGGCCGCTGACTTGTTTGCGTCCCTCTACAAGTCTCACCCGAACGATGTCCGAATCGCGTCACTTCTGGGCGATTGCGACCTGCGCCTGGGGCGCGACGCCGATGCGGTCTCGCTTCTCGCCCCTCTCGAAGCTGCCAACCCCGGTAATTTCTATCTCAAGTGGGTGCTGGGCTCGGCGTTGATTCGCACCGGCCGCATCTACGAAGGCGTGGAGCGGGTTGAGACGGTCGCCGAAAAAACACGCAGCCCTCGGATGTACATGTCCGCCGCGCAGGCCAACCTGACGATCCGGCGCTACAACCAGGCGAGCCGCGACGTTGACGCTGCGAGGCGCCTCAACCCGCAGCTTCCCGGCCTCGACGTGCTCGACGGCACTGTGATGGAATCGGATGGAAAGTTACAAGGAGCCGTGGCGATGTTTCAGAAGGTGCTGGCTTCGAATCCGAATGACTTCGAGGCGCAACTGCACCTGGGGACGATTCTTTACACCGAGCGGCAGTTGGACGCCGCCAAGGAACATCTCGATCGCGCGCTTGAAATCAATCCCGCCTCCGCCCCGGCCCGGTACCAGCTCGCGCGGGTCGAGCGCGCCCAAGGCGACCTTAACTCCGCCGTGAAGGACCTCGAGCAGGTCGAGCGCACTGAGCCGGACTGGCTGCCACCGCACCTCGAGCTTTCCGCGCTCTATTACCGCCTGAAGCGGCCGCAAGACGGAGCACGAGAAAAAACCATGGTGGACAAGCTGCGGGCGGAAGCGCGGCAGCGTGACGCCAATTCGGAAGTCAGGCTTCCTTCACCGTGATCGTCCGGTTCGCGGCGACGTTGCGAAGGCGCTGCACGATGCCCGAAGGCCAGCGAATCTCAACGGATTCAGCGCGCCGCTCGGCGCCCAGCCCGAAATGCACGGGCATGTGGCTTGAAGAGGCATAGCCCGTGCTGGTGGACATGTGATTGTATTGCGCGCCAGCCTTCGTAACCACTTTCACCATTGCGCCGATGCCGTCGCGATTGCTTTTGGTTCCCATCGGGCGAACGTCCAGCCAGTTTCCGGCATTCTCGCTTCGGTTCATCCAGAGCTCGGCTGGCCGCAGGATGGCCGTCGCCACTACGTCGATCCGCCCATCGCCGTCGAAGTCGCCAAACGCACAGCCCCGGTGCCGCGCAGGCGGCGATGCGTTAAGACCCGCCTCGGCGGTCAGGGCCTGCCAGCGCCCGCTCGCGCCAAGATTCCGAAAAACGGTATTGGGCTGATCGATCACCATGCCGGCGTGCGGCAGCGACTCCACGTGCCCGCGGGTGACGAACAGGTCTTTCCATCCATCGTTGTCGAAGTCGTACAGGCCCGCGCCCCAGCCGCTCATATTCCGGCTGAGTTCGCGCATTCCGCATTCCTCCGTAATTTCCTCAAACATCTTTCCGCCGTCGTTCCGGAAAATCGGGAAGGTCTGGTTGTTCAGCGCAGCGAATGCAATATCC
>JBOGJW010000375.1:0-10769 GCA_050745245.1 Terriglobia bacterium
CGCTGGCGGACGCGCGATTCCGCACGTCAAAATTCAGGTAAGAATACTCGCTTGCGAGATCGAAGATATTTTGAACGCCGCTGCCTCCATCGCCGGTGCCAAACGAATTTCCATCGACGGTCCCAAGCGCTTTCGAGTAAGTGTACGCACCGAGAAAGGTGAGCCCTTTCGCCACGCGGCGCTCGAGTAGCGCCTCCAGGGCGTTGTAGTTGGAATAGCCGAGGGCTGACCCGTAAACGGTGAACGCTCCGAACGCCGGCAGTGGACGGACGATCGCTCCGGGCGCGTCTATCGCGACCGGGCGATTGGCATTCCAGCCCGTGGTGAGGTGAGTGCCCTTGGTCCCTACGTACGAAATCTCCAGCAGGATACTCGCGGGCAGCTGGCGCTCCACAGTCAGGTTCCACTGCGCCGCGCTGGTGTCCTTGATGTGCGGATCAACTCCAAACGCGCCGAGCGCTCCGGAGGCCGTAATGGCGCGAGCCAGAAGCGCCGGACTGTCGTACTGCAGCGGGTTACTGAGGCTGCCCACAAAACTGACGGACTGGGTAAACGGCGGGTTAAAGGTGAGCAGGGTATAAGAGTTCGTGATTTCCGGCGAATAGTAGAGGCCGTAACCCGCCCGGATGACGGTTTTCCCACCCCGGGGATTCCACGCCAGTCCGGCGCGCGGCCCCCAGTCTCCGTAACGGTTGAAGACGAGCTGCTCCGGATACCCCGCGGTGTTGATAAAAATCTGCTGCGACGCCAGCAGACCGCCTCCGTTCCCCAGCGCGAAGTTGTCGAGGCGATTATTCGACTGAAGAGGACGCTGGAAAAAATCCCAGCGGATGCCGAGATTCGCCGTCAGGCTCCTGGTGACTCTCCAGTCGTCCTGGCCGTAGAAGGCCAGATTCCAGTCGTACATCCGCGTGGCCACGCCGGTCGGATTAATGACGGCGGTGTTCGCCAGCCCGAGAAGGAAATCGGCAAACTGGTTCGCGGCGACCGGCTTCGCCCCGCCTGCGGTCTGCCGCCCGTCAAACGAGTAGACGCCGCGCGGCTCCAGCGCTTCGTTGAACGTCCAGTTGCGCCGGTAAGCCTTGCCGCCAAATTTGACCAGGTGCTTACCAAGCTGGATCGAATTCCGCGCGTCAAAGTCCCACAGCTGGTTCAGGCGCGTGCGAGGGCCGTTGCTGCGCACGGTAAACGTCGAATAGCCGGCGCTGATCGCCGGCGGACCGTAGTTGTAAGCGTCGCAGGCGACGCCAGGCAGATGCATCACGCCGCACGCGATGTTGAACTTCGCATTGCCGGTCGTTCCCAGCTCTTCGGTTTCAAAAAAGCGGTCCCAGCCCGCCAGGAAGTTCGCTACCCAGGTCGGGCTGAAGGTGTGAGTCCAGTTAAGCGCCGTGTTCTGTGTGCGGCCGTTGTTGTTGTCCTGATCGTTTCCGAACACGGGCAGCACCGTGTTCGTGGTGAGGGAGTCAAACACGTAGCGAACGAAGAAGGTGTTCCGCGTTGAGAGGTCGTAGTCCACGCGCCCGATATACTGATTTTCGGTCGTCGGCACGCCGAAAGTGGGCGTGAGAAAATTGTTGGAGCCCGAGCTGACGTTCGGCGCGGGCGTGAACTGCAAGTACGCGGCGGACGCGGGGCGAATGCGGCTGCTGGGGATCGTATTATTTGCAAACGGCAATCCGGTGGTTGGATCAACAATCTTCACGGAGGGAACCAGCGAAGAAAAATCCCCATTGCGGAAGGCGGGCGGCGGTACCACCAGGAGCTGGCTCGCCGTCCCTTGAATCTGGCGCCCGGCCTCCCAGTTGAAGAAGAAAAACGCCTTGTGACGGGCCTTCGGGATAGGACCTCCGAAGTTGGCGCCAAACTGGTTCCGGTTCAAGCGCTGGCGGCCGGAGTTGAAAACATTGCGGGCGGAAAAGGCGTCGTTCCGGTTGAACTCCCAGACGGTGCCGTGGTAGGAGTTCGTGCCGGACTTAGTGACCAAGTCGATGAAGGCGCCGGGCGCGCCGCCGTACTCCGCCGAATAGTCGCTGGTCTCGACGCGAAATTCCTGTATGGAGTCGATGGAAGGCGAAAAGCTGAAGTCGTAGCTGTCGAGATCCATCGCCGGGACACCGTCGTAGCTGTACATGTTCTGGGTGGGCGCAAATCCGTTCGCCGAAATGGCGATGCTGGTCCCGATCGAGCCACGGTTTCGCCGCAGCGTGATGTTGCTGTTCACCGCCGGATACACCCCCGGCACCAGTTCCGCAAGCTGGGCGAACGAGCGCCCGTTGAGCGGCAATTCTTCAGTGACTTGGCGGTTCACCGTCTCACCGAGCGAGGCGTTTTCTGTCTGCAGCTCCGCCCCCGCGTTGCCCATCACCTGTACCGTTTGCGTGATGTTGCCCACCTTCAGGTGAAAGTCCACGCGCACGGTTTGCCCCACATCCAGCGTCACACGGCTTACCGCAGCGCGCTGGAAGCCTGCGTGCTCCGCGGTGATTTTGTACTCACCTGGAACAAGGTAAGGCGCCTGGTAATCGCCGGTGGCGTTGGTCACCACCACGCGGCTGCGGTTTGTACCGGCGGCTGTGAGCGTGATTTGGGCTCCGGGCACGAGCGCCCCCGCCGGGTCCGTAACGGCCCCGACAATCGAGCCCGTCGCCTCCTGCGCCTGCGTAGTGCGCGGAACTGCCGTCAGCAGTCCCGCGATGAGGCTGGCGAGGAGTAACTTCCGCGACCGTCCGAGGAACTCTGACACGGGACACCTCCTCTTCCCCTCGAACCTGAAATTCCCTGCGCCCTCTCACCGGGCTCGGTCCGCTCGTCCGGCGAATGCACCCTCTACCGCGAGCAGGTGCAATGCATCCGCGGCTGCTGCCGCCAAATCGGGAATCGGTGCGTAATTTCTGAATCCATTGATTCGGCGCAACATCCTGGCTTCGCGTTCTCACCGAAGACCGGCTTCGGGACATGACCGTCTTTGCCCCGTTGGCCGCGCCGCCCCGGTCGCGTCCTCCCCGTTCGCTCTCGCCCGCTTCAGTTCTGCCTTCTCCATGCCCGGCTCCAGCATAGCAAGCCTGGAAAGGCTCGCGGAGACACATGAGACGTGTGAGACACCTTTCTTGATCAAAAGCTATACCGCAATGACATCTGCAGGACACGCGGGTTCCACAGGTTCAGGGCGCCCAAGCCGTTCAGCGGGACGAGCGAGCCGAAATTGCAATTCCCTGCCGGGCCTGCCGTGCAGTTCGCCGGGCTGTCGCTGAGCCGGTTGTCCGGGAGATGAATCACGGCGTACCGGCTCGAAAAGACGTTGAAGATATCGAGCCGGTATTCCAGCATGTGCCGCTCGGTGATGTGAAAATCCTTCATGAACGAGAGATCGCCTTCGTGAATGCCCGGCGTGCGCAGGGTATCCCGGCCAACGTTTCCGAAAGTGCCCGCGGCAGGCGATGCATAGGCCGCAGGATTGAACCACTGGATTACGCTCTGCGCCCCGGCGTTAGGATTCCCCGCCAAGTTGGGCCGGAAATCGTCACCGCGCGTGGTCCCCTCCTGATCCACCGGCGACCCGCGCGGGCAGCAATAGGCGGTGAAGGGCACACCGCTCGAGAAGGTGAGAATACCGCTGGCTTTCCAGCCGCCGAGGATCCGGTTGGCCGCGCCCGCGTTAAATTTCCGGCCGCGTCCTACAGGAACGTCGTAAAGATAGCTCAGAACCAGGCGCTGAGGCTGATCAAACTCTGACGATCCGTATTCCGCGGCGAGATCGTGGTCATTCTGCACGTGGCTCGATGTGCCGCCAAACCCGGCGAGCGAGGATCCGGTATCCAGCGAGTGGGACCACGTGTAGGCCGCCGTCAATTGCAGCCCCTGCGAAAACCGCTTCTTGAGCGTCACCTGGAGCGCGTTGTAATTGGAGTAGAGAACGTCGGCCTCCTGGAAAAAGCTGGCAGCCGAGAAGTTGGTGTACGGCACACGAGTATCGATCGGTTGAAAATTGGGGTCCGCGAGGCAGGCGGCCTTGGCCTGCGACCGGTCCGTAACGCTGTTGCACGGATCGCCTGCGACTTTTGGAGGGACGGCTTGGTTGAAGTAGAGTTTCACAGGCATATCCAGCGCGTGGGCGCCGACGTAGCCAACGTCCAGCATCAGGTTCTCCGTGAAGGCATACTGGGCGTCAAATGACCACTGCTGGTTATACGGTGTTTTGTTGCCCGGCATGATGCTCTGCAGCGTGTAGGCGTAGGCCGGAGGAACGGTGGAGGGCGTCACCGAAATCGGCGGGAGCCACAGCGTGCCCAGCGGCGAGGCGGATTCCGCCCCCGTCGCCGCCGGATAGCCCGGATTCGGCTGGAGCAGCGCCAGCAGGTTGCTGTTGTAGTTTGTGCCCTGATAGTACTCGGTGAAGATGTCGTAGAAGATTCCGTACCCGGCGCGCATCACGAGCTTATCGCTGCCAGGCAACGGACGGAAGGCCAGTCCGATGCGCGGCGCGAAATCGCGCATGGGCGTGGTGACGAGCTCGTTTGAGACGCAGCACTGGTAATAGACGCTCGCCTTCGGCGCGCTGGCCAGCGGCGCCACAAACGAGCGGCTGGCCCACGTGAGCCCGCCGCCCTGTGTGGCGGGATTGAACAGCGCGCCGTCGCTGGTGATGCTGTGAGGCGACTCTGGGATCTCCCACCGCAGTCCCAGGTTCAACGTCAGCCTAGGCGTGACTCGAAAATCGTCCTGCGCGAAGAAGTTCCAGTCTGTCGCGCGGAGATTGTAAATGTCCGTTGCGAGCGGCGCGGGCTTGAACGGCACGGAGAACGGATAGCCCAGCAGGAGATCCGCGATCGCATTACCATTGCTCGCTCCCGCTTGCCCCGCGAGAGTGGGGCTGGACGCCGTGTAAGCGCCGGTGAAGTTGATAACCCCGTCCGCGCTAAACCCGTCTTCATCCTGAAGCTGAAACCGGCGGATGTCCGCTCCGGCGGTCAGAGTGTGCCGCCCGTGGATGAGTGTGAGATTGTCCACGTACTGAAAGATGTTCTCTTTCTGGGTGTATCCGTTGTTGTTGTTGCCCGGCCCGCCGTAGCCGTCCGCAAGGTCGAGTCCGGGCAGACCGTAGAAGGCGGGCAGCGGCGTCGTATTGTTGAATCCCAGTAGCGACGAAAGGTTGGGGCCATAGGAGGTGCTTGCGCCCTCGTGAAAGAACTCGCGGTTGTACCCGGCGCGGAACGAGTTGATGGCGGTCGGGCTCAGGTCACGGTCGTATTCGAGCCCTGCCATGCGGGTCCGCTGGAAACTGAGCGAAGCGCTTTCAGGGAACAGCGATGGACTCGTCGGGACATCGCGGGAAACGATCACCGTCCCGGTAAGCCGGTCGCGATCCGTAATTTTGTGATCGACACGGCCGTTCACCGTGTCTGAAATGATCGCCGTGTTCAAGACCCCGGTAAGATTTTGGCATGGCAACTGGCACGATACGTTCGGCGTGGGGAAATCGGCCAGCCATTTCTGAGCGATGGGGCTGATCATGCCGCTCGGAATGGTATTGTTCGGGAACGTCATGCGGCCGGCCGGGTTCGTCGTGGTCTTCGGCGCCAATCCCGTCGTCGCCGGGTTGTAAATCGGGTACGGCCAGTCGGAAAAATCACCCTGCTTCTCGGCGGTTGTAGGGACTTGGTAAAAGCTGGGGACGTTTGTGCCCTGCACGTTGCGCCCGCCTTCATAGCCTGCGAACCAGAACGTCCGGTCCCGCCCGTTGTAGATCTTTGGCAGTACCAGCGGCCCGCCCAGGGTGAAGCCAAACTGGTTCTGATTGAACGTGGGCTTCGCGGGGAAGTTACTGTGGTTTTTCGCGTTGAGCGCCGCCACCACCGGGCTTGCGGGCTGCAAGGCCTCGTTTTCCCAGTAGTCATACGCCGAGCCGTGCAACTGGTTAGTGCCCGACTTAAGCGCGACGTTCACCTGCGCGGAGCCGGTGCCAAAGGCCGCCGAATACAGTCCGTTCTGGAGTTTAAACTCCTGGATCGAGTCCGCGGAAATCAGGCTGATTGGCTTGCTGAAGAAAAAATCCGTATCGGTGATGCCGTCCACCATATAGCTTGTGGCATCCGGAATCTGACCATCGACCGCAGTCATCTGGAAGTTGGCGTCAAGCCCGTGCGGATCGAAGATCGTCGACTGAATGCCTCCGGGCGGGCTGTGGGTTGCCCCCGCATTGATGGATACCAGGGTGACGTAATCGCGGCCGTTTAGCGGCAGGCTCTGGATAGCGCGCTGGTCTACCACCGTGCCGATTGTGGCGTTGTCGGTCTGGAGCATCGGCGCCGAGGCGCTCACCGTTACCCGCTGCGTCTCTTCGCCCACCTGAAGCGTGAAATCTTGCCGCAAGGTTTGATCAACCTGGAGCACCAGACCGGTGGTAGTAGCCGTCCGGAACCCCTTGGCTTCCACGGAAACGTCGTAGATGTCTGGAATCCTGTTCACGAAAATGTAGTCTCCAGTGGGGCCCGTCGTGAAGCTCGTCACGATTCCCGTCTGCTCGTTGCGTAAAATCACCTTGGCTCCTGGCAGCGACGCCCCGGAAGCGTCCTTCACGTGCCCCAGAACCGTCCCCGTGGCGTTCTCGTTCTGTGCACGCAGAAGAACGCCGCTGAGGAGAATTGCGAACAGCCCCAGGCACACTGCCGCGCGCAGCGTCCTTGATTTTCGCAGCATAACCGATGGCCTCCGTTCTTCCACTGATGAATTCTGTACCGTAGAACTACAGGACAATGGCTTCATTATCGTCTCAAACGCGCCTGTTCTGTCAACGTAAAAATCGACTCCGCGGTAAAGGGTAGCGCAGCGTGGCAGCGCGGCAACCCGACGCACGGTCATTCTGAGTGAGACCGTTGCGGCGACCGAGCGAAGAATCCCTGCATTTCTTGAAGCCCAGCGAAATACGGCGATTCTTCGCTGCGCTCAGAATGACAGGCTTGCAAAATGCCGGCGATGCCGTAGATGCGTTCTACGCTGAAGAACAGGAGCCGCGGCGAACTGCGTTCAAGGCGGGGCTTCAGGGCAATTCCGCGAAGGGCATCATGAGGGGGGGCTGGGCCATGAAGGGGAGGCGGGCAATCTCCGCGACGGCGCACGCCACCTGGCGCTCCGGGGTAGCTTCGAGCGTCATCACAAACGGCAGGCTGCGTTTGGGGTGAGCGGGCTCCTGCAACACCGAATCGATATTGATCCGATGCCGGGCCAGGACGGCGCAGACGCGCGCGAGAATCCCGGGACGGTCGCGCACAACGAGCCGCAAATACGCGGCGACGGGTTCTTTGCCCGTGGGCGCGAGCCGCGCCGGATGCCAGTCCGCGTAGCCGAGGGCGGTGCTGGTGCGGCCGCCGGAAACGATCGCCCGCGCGATCTGGACCACGTCGGAGAGCACGGCCACGCCGGTAGGCTCGCCGCCCGCCCCGCGGCCCGTGACCATCGTGTTCCCTCCCTTATTGCCCTCGAGCAGGATGCCGTTGATCGCGCCCGTGATCGCGGCAAGTTGCGCGCCGCGCGGGATCATCATGGGGCGCACGGAGATCTCGATTGCGCCGGCGGCGCGGCGCCGCGCGGCGGCAATCAGCCGGATGGTGCGGTCAAGGCGATGCGCGTAGGCGAAGTCCACGCACTCGATACGTGTGATACCTTCGGCCGGGATTTTTTCTGCGAACACCGGCTGCCCGAAGCAGAGCATCGCCAGGATTGCGATCTTGTAACGCGCGTCGTAACCCTCGACGTCGAACGTGGGGTCAGGCTCGGCGTAGCCCTTTTGCTGAGCCTCGGCGAGCGCCTCGCGGTAATCGCAACCGCGGCGCTCCATTTCAGTGAGGACGTAATTGGTGGTTCCGTTGAGAATGCCGTAGACGGCCGTGAAGTGCTCGCCGGCCAGGCCCTCGCGGATGGCGTGAAGGATCGGCGTTCCGCCCGCAACGCACGCCTCGATGCCCAGGTTGACGCCGACGCGCCGCGCCCGCTCGATCAAGTCCATTCCGTGCTCAGCTACCAATTGCTTGTTGGCGGTCACCAGGTGCTTCCCGGCGGCAATGGCGGCGTGCGCGATGGCGCGGGCGGTTGAAAGCTTGCCGACAAGCTCCACCACAATATCGATTTCTGGATTGCGCACCACCTCCTGCCAGTCCGTCGTGAGCTCGACGGGCTGGCCGATCCAGGAGAGGTCGCGCTGGCGAATGCTCCTCGAGCAGAGCGCCGTAAGCTGCAGATTGCAGCCCAGGCGGCGATCAATTTCACGTTGATGCTCGAGCAAAACCCGCACCGTCCCGGCGCCGACCGTGCCAAGACCGATGAGGCCGACGCGGACGGCGCGCGAATTCGACGGGCGGCTCCGGGCTGTTTTGGATTGGGACACGGTGAAAGAGTTCAAAGTTCCAAGTTCAAAGTTTTCAAGTGTACGGTAGCGGATGGCCGGCAGTTCAAAATCAGGAGTCCCGAAGCACAGCCCCTGTTAACCCGTAACTCATAACCTATAACTTTCAACTTTTAACCGCTTTGCACGCCGCCTCGAGTCCGCGAATGGCCGCCGCGACGCCTTCCTCGGCGCCGAACACCGAAGTTCCGGCCACCAGCACGTCCGCTCCGGCGCGCACCGCCTCGGGAGCGGTTTCGAGCGTGATGCCGCCGTCTACTTCCACTTCCGCGTTGACTCCGCGCTCGCGCAGCATGCCGCGCACCTGGCGAATCTTGCTCAGCGTCTGCGGAATGAACTCCTGCCCGCCGAAGCCGGGATTCACGGTCATCACCAGCGCCAGTTCGACGATTTCAAGCGCCTCGCTCAGCAGGCTTGCCGGCGTTGAAGGATTGAGCGCCACGCCGGCCCGCTTTCCGAGCCCGTGGATTTGCTGGATTGCGCGGTGCAGGTGCGGCGTCGCTTCCTGGTGAACGATGATCGTGTCGGCCCCTGCGCGCGCGATCTCTTCGATGAAGTCTTCCGGCGGCTCCACCATCAGGTGCGCTTCGAGCTGCAAGCGAACGAGCGGCCGCAAGCACTGAACGGCGTTAGCCCCGAAGGTGATATTGGGCACAAAGCGGCCGTCCATCACGTCGATCTGGATGCGGTCCACGCCCGCCGCCTCGGCTTCCTGGGCTTGCTCGCCGAGGCGCATGAAATCCGCCGAAAGAATTGAGGGAGCGATCTTGATCAAGATCCCTCAGAGCTTTGAACGCTGCATCGCAATACTGTAACTTCTTCCGCTTTGCGGGCTGCAATGTGCTCAGAACTGATTCGAGCGTCGCACGGAAGACCTTGGTTCCGGCTCTGCCACGCTGCGCTATACGGCGCTGTCCTCAGCTCCGCAGATCGCCGGTGGGGACACCGGCGCCACAGCCGCTACACGTTCCAGTCCGTGTGGAATGTACCAGGGCGGTCGATTCGTCGGTAGGTATGTGCGCCAAAGCAATCGCGCAGCGCCTGCAGCAGGTTGGCCGGAAGGCGCTCGCGCCGGTAGCCGTCAAGATACGCCAATGCGCTGCCGAATGCCGGCGCGCCCACGCCGAGGCCGGCCGCCAGCTTCGCCACTTCGCGCAGGCTGCCCGCCTGCTCGTTCGCGATGCGGCTGAAGTGCGAGCCGAGCAGAAGGTTCTTGAGCGCGGGATCGCGGGCAAACGCCGCCTTGATGGGGTCAAGCATTTTCGAGCGAATGATGCACCCGCCCTTCCAGATGCGCGCCACTTCCGACAAGTTGAGCTTGTATTTGTACTCGCCGGAAGCCACGCGCAACTGTTCGAAGCCTTGCGCGTAGCAGGTCACCATCACGAGCTGCAGCGCGTCGCGCACTTGCTCCTTGAGGCGGCTGCGCTCGCCCGAGAATTTCACCTCCGGCGCCTTGAGGATGCGTGAAGCCGCCACGCGCTCCTCCTTCTGCGCGGAGAGAATGCGGGCGAAGACCGCGGCGGAGAGCGTCGGCACCGCGACGCCGAGGTCCAGCGCATCCTGCGCGGTCCATTTTCCGGTGCCCTTCTGCTCGGCCTCGTCGAGGATCAGGTCAACCAGCGGCTTTCCGGTATCGGGGTCTTTCTTGCCGAGCACCAGCGCGGTGATCTCGATCAAGAACGAATTGAGCTCCTGCGCGTTCCACTCGGCGAAGGTGTCGCGCAGCTCGGCGGCGCTCATGCCGCAGGCGGTCTTGAGCAGGTCGTACGCCTCGCAGATCGCCTGCATAATGCCGTACTCGATGCCGTTGTGAACCATCTTCACGTAATGGCCGGCGCCGCCCGGGCCGAGATACGTGCAGCAGGCGCCGTCGTCCGTCTGTGCGGCCATGCGGGTGAGTACCGGCTCGAGATAACGATAGGACTCTTCGTTCCCTCCCGGCATCAGGCTGGGGCCGCGCAGAGCGCCTTCCTCGCCGCCGCTCACGCCCATACCAAAGAAGCGCAGACCTGCGGCATCCAGCTCCTTCGCTCTCCGCTCCGTATCTTTGTAATAGGAGTTGCCGCCATCGATGACGATGTCGTCCCGGCTCAGCAGCGGACGAAGGTCCTTCAGCACGGAATCGACCGGCGCGCCGGCCGGGACCATCACAAGAATTCGGCGGGGCGTTTCCAGCGCGGCGGCAAAATCCTTCAGCGTTTTTGCACCGGCCAGTTTCTTGCCCCGTCCCAGCGACTCAAACTTACTCACCTTCTCGGCGCTCACGTCAAAACCGGCGGCGGAAAATCCCTTGCTCTCGGCGTTGAGCGCAAGGTTGCTGCCCATCACGCCCAGTCCAATCACTCCGAGGTGTTGTTTGGCCATG
>JBOGJW010000376.1:0-3031 GCA_050745245.1 Terriglobia bacterium
AAACCCAAGCCCGGCGGCTGGGATTCGAACTGGTGCCGGCCACAGGAGTATGAGAATGTTTCTTACTCTACTCAAAAGGAGATCACGCATTCAGAACAAGGCACTTAAATTTTCAGTTCCTTGAGAGCCGGGGTTGCGGGCTGTCCGAACCGCGGCCATTTTCATCAGTTTTCGCGGGCCGGAGGCCCTACAGGACTGGGTGGCGAATTCATAGTATGATTCGGAGTCAAACAGGAGCTTCCTGTCGGAGTCTACTCGACCCGCGCCGAAGCGGGTAGCCGCTTGGAGGAATCGATGTTCACAGCGACCGCCAATCTGATGCTCCCAACCACCATCACGGGATCCTTTCCGCGCCCGCGCTGGTTTGATGTGAGCATGTGGGGCCGGCCCCTGGATACGTGCATGCTTGACGTCCGCTTTCGCGAGAAGTTTCAGGACGCGCTGGCCGTGATGATCAGCGACGAGGAGCGGGCGGGGCTTGATATTCTCACCCACGGCGACTTCCACGTTGACGAGGATCTGGCGGGCCGCGCGTGGCACCACTATCCCTTGCAGCGCTGGACCGGCTTCGAAGGCGACTACCTGCAGCCGGAAGAGACGACGGCGCCGTGGCTGCGCTATCCGCCGGGCACGCTGCTCAACGAAGTCTACACCGGCTGGCGCTGGCCGCGCGTGGTTGACAAGATCGAGCACCGGCCGCTGGGCTATCCGAAGATCTGGCGCCTGGCGCAAGGGAAGACGCGCAAGCCGATTAAGTTCGGCACCTGCTGTTCTCAGGTGATGGCGCTTTTTCTGGATATCCATACGCCCAAATACAAGGACAAGCGCGAGGTGACCTGGGACATGGCGGTGGCGATGAACAAAGAATTGCTGGCGCTGCGCGACGCCGGCTGCAGGTGCATCCAGGTGGAGGAGCCCACGTTTCACTTTATGGCGAACACCTTCGGGAAGGATCACCCGGAGGTGAAGTTCATGACCGACGCATTCAACCGCGAGGTTCAGGGGCTCGACGACGTGGAGCTGTGGATTCACACCTGCTGGGGCAACCCAAACATGCAGCGCGTGATGGAAGACACGAGCTACGCCAACTCATTGGAAATTTACCTGGAGCGGTGCCGGGGCGACGTGTGGACGCTCGAGATGAAGGATCGCAATCAGAAAGACCTGGAACTGTTCGAGCCATTCAAGCGCGACCTCAAGAAAAAGATCGCGATCGGCGTTGTCAGCCATCGCACGCTTCAGGCCGACCGGCCGGAAGACGTGGCGGGCGAGATTCGCAAAGCGCTGAAGTACATTCCGCCCGAGCGCTTGATTGTTTCGAGCGATTGCGGCTTCGGCCGCCAGGGCTGCAACCGCGAGATCGCATTTTATAAGGCGGCCGCGATCGCGCAGGGAGCGAACATCGTGCGGCGCGAGTTGGGACTGCCGGTAACGCACGTGCCGGCAGCCGATCCAGCCCTGCAGATTGATGTGGTGCCCGGCCGTCAAACTGCGAAGACCTTCTCGGCGTAAAGGCGGCTCCGGCGCAAGTCCGCCACCAAAGGCCGGCTTACCTTGGTCTTCTTCTCATATGCGAGCTCGACAACGAGGTATCCCCTGTAACCCATCTGGCGAAGGTATTGGGCGATGGGCTGATAGTCAATCTCTCCCGGACCGAAATCTTCCATCCACACACCGTTCCGGTCGTTGCGGAGATGCAGACAAGCTAATCGCTTTCCGCAAGCTTTGATGAAGGCGAGCGGATTTTGCCCGCCGCGGAAAGCCCAATCCACATCCACGACGCACAGGACGAGACCGGGATCGGTGTGCGCAAGCTCGTAACGCCACTGCCGGGCGTGGTCCGCTAACTCAGGAGTATGGTGATGAATCATCAGGCGGATGCCGAGTTTGCGGAGCTGCTCGCCCAGCCGGTTCAGGGAACGGGCTTGCAGACTCAATTCCGTGGCCGATTTAGGCTGGCGGTCGGGCCTCGGAGACGGATCGGTCACAATCGCCTGGAACCCCGTGCCCGCGAGCGCCTGGGCGAGGGTTACAATCTCCGCGATGGATTGCTCCGCCTCGGTGGGTGTGTGCATTGTTGAGTTCGCGTAGACACTGAGGAGTTGTAGTCTGTTCTTTTTGAATTCATCCAGGGTTGCGGCGCGAAGATCCGCAGCGAGGAAGTCGGAGTCCAGCTCCACCCGCTTGAATCCAGCCTGACGAAAGCCTTGGCACATTTCCGCAACACCATCCGCCAGGGTTTCGTGGCGAGCGTGGAACCTTTGAATCCAGATGTAACTCTCTGCCGCAAGGATTGGCTGGTATCGGGAAGCGCTGACGGTCCCCCTCATCGGCCATGCTGCGCCAGCTGTCGTCCCCAACGCGCCCAATAAGCCCAATCGGCCCAGTCGGGCAAGCGCGGCGCGCCGGCTGGAAAAGGCGGAGGAAGTTTTTGTCATCACGATGCCTCGCGCTGTTCAACCCCCGGGGGATTACGCGGGACCGTTTGCCGAACACAGCTACTGCGTCGTTTGCTTACGAGGCGTAGCGGCGATTTTATATCGCCATTAATCCAGCATTATCAATCGCCGCATGGCGGCATAGAGCCGCCGCTACACGTTGCGCAAGCTCGGGTGCTCCAGCGAGAGGCATATAATAGCCAGAAGCGAAAGTGGCGGAACTGGCAGACGCGCCAGACTTAGGATCTGGTCCCGCAAGGGGTGGGGGTTCGAGTCCCCCCTTTCGCACCAGCCTTTCTTTTTGGTCGACGTATCCGCCGCCCGGGAAAATAACTGGACAATTTTCACGAAAACGCGACGGCGAGGGAAAACGCTCGATCAATGCAAATTCTCCATCTCTTTTCGTGACCCGTAGACCGCGGGAGGGTCTGCGCCAGGCATAGCGCGTAGCTTTGCTCGCCGGAAACCGCGCGGGCCTTCATAGTTCAACGACGCAAGCCCCTGGAGAGGGAAGGGAGACCCGCCCGTCAAACCAGGGCAGGTCTCCCAAGGGCTTTTGAGCAAGCTCCCTGCTATTACGCACCCACCTGCGC
>JBOGJW010000377.1:0-3475 GCA_050745245.1 Terriglobia bacterium
GTTTCCCACCGTGCACGGCATGACGCTGCCGCCGTATGAAAGCTGCGGGCCATACATCACGCGGCCGCTCACCAGCGGCCAGCTTCCACCCGTGCCAGCGGATCTCACACTTTCGCCGGATAAGCCGATCCTGCCCGAGCTCCTGAAGCCGGCGGGCATGATCACCGCGGCGGATAACGCCAATTGCTGGTCCGTCTGGGACATCGCCTCCCGCGGCTGGGACACGCTCAAGTTTTTTCCGGGTTACCAGCTTCGCGTTCCCGGCCACGCGGGCGCCAGCAGTTTCTACCTGACGGCTCCGCAGACCACGCAATGGGCTGTCGACTGGCTGAAGGCGCACCACGACTCGCGGTTTTTTCTGTGGGTGCACTACATGGAGCCGCACACGCCTTACAACGCGCCCGAGGAATACGACCGCTTCAAAACGCCGGACGACTATCCCGATCTCACAGTTTCGAACCCCGGCGATACGCCGGGGCTTTATCCGATGGCCACGCTCGGCGACGCGCGCGCCATCCGGCGGCTCGACCAGCTTTACGCCGCCAAAATCCTCTACATGGATCATTACGTGGGCGAGTTTCTGGACACCGTCCGCAGCCTCGGCCTCAAGCAGAACACCATCGTGATTCTGGTTTCCGACCACGGGCAGTTGCTCTTCTCTCACCCCAAGGACTTCAATACGGACGATCATCGCTCCCTCTACGATGCCGATCAGCACGTGCCGCTCATCTTCTGGGGGCCCGGCATAACGGCGGGCCGGCGTGTCGCCGCGCTGGCCGGGCAATATGATCTCGTGCCCACGATTCTCTCCCTCGAAGGCCTGCCGCTGCCCAAGCTCACCGACGGTCACAGCCTCGTCCCGGTGCTCAACGGGAGCGAGGAGCAGGCGGACCAGTACGTCTACGGCGAAGAGACCGCGCAGACGCCGCAGTACTCCATCCGCACCGAGCGCTACAAGGTGATCGAGACGATGCGGACGGGCGCCATTCAGTGCTTCGACTTGCTCGTCGACCCGAACGAGCAGAGGAGCATCTGCGGTGCGATTCCGCAGACCGCGGCCACGCTGAAAGCGGCGCTCGATGCGCACATCGCGCAGATGATCCACGAAGCGCATTCTTTCCCCGACTGGGAGCACAACCAGGCGCTGGCGGTGCTGGAGCAGCGTGACTCGCCGCAGCTCGCGGAGCTTGCGCCGCGGAGCATTGAAGTGGGGGACGGCGGCGCCGGATTTCAGCTTTCCGGGCGCCCGCTGTGGAGGCTAGTGGCCACGTCAACCGGCCTGGTCTGGAATGAGAGCGGCCCGCTCGCCTCAGCAGGCGCATGGAACGTGCCGCCGAATCGGATGGAGTTCAGGGCGCCGGCGGGCGATGGCGCCGCCTGGGCGCGCTGGCGGTTCGATACGCCGATGATCGGCAACTACGAGGTCGCCGTGCGCTGGCGGCGCGACAAGGCCGCCGGCCAGTCGCTCGCTGCAAACGCCGATTTCCTGGTGCGGTTCAAGGGCGGTTCGCAGGGCGTGCTGGTTGACCTGAACAATCCGCCCAAGCGGAGAAAATGGCTCGTGCTTGGCGCGTTTCACGATCCGATTTCCGTGACGCTTTCGAACCGCGCCGACGGCCCAATCGTCGCCGTGCGCGTTCGTTTCACGCAGGTGGCGCAGTAGCGCCGGACTCCAGTGGTAGCCCATGGTCAGTCCTTTCCTGACCGTAGGCCTGTCACCGCGGTTTACAAACCCACGGTCAACCGAGAAGCGGGTTGACCGTGGCTACCGCTCCTCTGCGAGCACCGAACCAGTTGAACAAGACCGGCGGTCATAGAACGCCGCTACAGAACGAACGATTATTACAGGCTCTTCTCTCCAGCGCTTTCAAGGTGCGTGTCGGGCACAGGCGGGCTCAGGCGAACGGTGAGGTCCTTTACATCCTTCAGCGCTAACACCGGCGTGCCCTGCGCCTTCACGTGGAGAAAGTCCGCGCCCTCAACGTCCACAAGCGAGAATGCCGGCCGCTGGTCTTCGCTCGCGTACTTCAGCTCGATGTTGCTCATCTCGATGCCGTTCACGTGGCGGATAAAGAAGCCGTAGCAAGGCATGGGGCCGAACATCGTCGGCTCTGGATAGCCGTTCTCCTTCTCCGGCGGCACGATACTGGCGTCCTGCTTGGTGCCGCCGCCCGCGCTGAGGACGTAGATATCGCTCAGCCTCACGTCTTCGATCGGGTGGCCGGGAATGCCGCTCAAGATCGACGCAAAGCGCCCGAACCTGGTTGTGGCGACAACATTGGTGATGCTGACCCGCCTCAGCTTTCCCACGGGAACGCCCGCGGGGCCGCGCATGCGGCTGCCCAGCCGCATGAAGATGGGCACGGCGTCGACCTCTCGCATTGTGATATTACTCACCGTGATATCTTCGAGCAGTGCGCCATCCACCGTTTCCAGCGCCAGGCCGCGGCAATTCTCGAACACGCAGTTGGAGATGGCGATGTTCTCGAAGCCGCCGTTCGATTCCGTCCCGCACTTGATGCGGCCGGTGGGAAATCGCGGCCCGTTGGGATAATCCGGCCCAATGCGCTTAAACGAGCCGTTCAGAACCGTCCCCAGCTCGTACACGCCCGTTACGTAGCAGTTGATGATCGTGAGGTTCTTCGTCGGGCGCGCGTAGCCCAGGCCGTAGGAGCTCTTCGGACAGATCCCGTCGTCCCAGGGCGAATTGACGGTGCAGTTCGAGACTCGCACGTTCTGGCAGCAGTCGATGTCCATGCCGTCGCGATTGGTGTCGATCTTGAGATTCTCGATGGTGAAATTGTCGACGCCAGTGGCCAGTATTCCGAAATGCCCTCCCTGGAGGATCGAGACATCACGAATCGTGACGTTGTGGCAGTTTTTCAGGCTGATCGCTTTGTCGCCCACGCCCGCGTCGCGCTCGTGCGGGCCGCGCGTGAGGCCCTTGCCCCAGACGAGGCCGGGCCCGAGGATTGAAATGTTTTCGAGTCCGGCGCCCCAGATCAGGGCGTTGTGCCAGTGACGATGGCCGAAGTCTTCGTATTGGCCTGCCGCGGGGTTCGGCTCAGCAGGATCATACCCCGTGCCGTTTTGGGTTTCCGCGCCCAGAATTGTCGAGCCCTGATCGAGGCAGAGTGCAATGTTGTTCTTGAGGCGAATCGAGTAGCACAGGTACGTACCCGCCGGGAACCGCACCGTGCCGCCTCCCGCCGCGGCCGCCGCATCAATGGCCTTATTGATGGCGGGCGTGTCCAGCGTCTTGCCGTCGCCGGTTGCGCCGAAAGCCCGCACGTCAAAAATGCCTGAGGTCTGCGCGGCGTGGAACGGCTGCGCAATCGAGAGCGCCGGCGGCGCAGCGGGCGGCCCTTCGGCGTAGCGGTGATACACCTTCGCGCGCTGCTTCTGCTGCCCGAGCACCTCGATGGGCAAAGTCAGTCCCACTCCCATTCCAACGAGTGTCTGAAGGGTGCGGCGC
>JBOGJW010000378.1:0-4038 GCA_050745245.1 Terriglobia bacterium
GAATTGCAATGCAAAGAGACCCTCGGGTGGCGCATACATGGCACGTTGCGTCATGTGTGCGCCACCCCCGGCGGCGGTCGCCCCGAATTTAAAACATGCACATTCCTGACGGTTATCTGAGCCCCTCCACCTGCGCCGTTCTTTATGGGGCGTCGGCGCCCTGCGGCTGGGTGGCTCTGCGCCGCGTCAAGAAGCTCTTCCATACGCGCCGGGTTCCGCTTCTCTCTCTGTTTGCCGCCTTCTCGTTCGTCGTGATGATGTTCAACATCCCGATTCCGGGCGGAACGACGGCGCACGCGGTGGGCGCGGGCATCGCGGCGATTGTGCTTGGCCCCTCGGCGTCGATTATTTCCATCTCGGCGGCGCTCTTTATTCAGGCGCTGTTCTTCGGCGATGGCGGCATCACCACGTTCGGCGCCAACTGCTTCAACATGGCGATTGTCGGTTCGGTCGTCGCCTGGCTCGTCTACCGCGCCTTCGCGCGCCGTGTGGAGATCACCTCGCCGCGCCGCGTGATGGCGGCGGCGCTGGCGGGCTACATCGGAATAAACGCCTCGGCGCTGTGCGCCGCGATTGAGTTGGGCCTTCAGCCGCGTTTCTTTAAGGACGCCGCCGGAGCGCCGCTCTACGCGCCCTATCCGCTGCACATCGCCGTGCCGGCCATCATGATCGCGCACCTTACCTTCGCGGGCCTGGCGGAGCTGGTGATTACCGGCGGTGTTGTCGCTTACCTACAGCGCGCCGACCCTTCGTTGCTGAGGTTCACGGCTCCGGGCGCCGCGAGCGGCCCGGGCGTCGCCGAGCGAGTCGCCGGCCAGCGCGCCCCGGGCGCGCTGCGCCCGCTCTGGCTCGCCATCGCGCTCCTGATGGTGCTGACGCCTTTGGGCATTCTGGGTACCGGCGCCGCCTGGGGCGAATGGAGCGCGCGCGCTTTCTCCGATCCCGTCGCGCGCGAGAAGATCGCGGCGGTCTCGCAGAACGCCGCCCCACCAGCTCAGGCGCCGCAGGGGCTGAAGCATCTTGCGTCGATATGGTCCGCTCCTTTTCCCAATTACGCTCCGGCGTTCTTCCGGCGGCCGGCGTTCAATTACATGCTCTCGGCGGTGTTCGGCGCCGGGGTCATCGTGCTGCTATTCTTTTGTATTGGCTGGCTGGTTGAGAAGCGGCGGGCGAAGGACCCGGAGCCCGTGGCCGAGGAGACTTGAGGCATGTCACGCTTAAGACGCGGCTTTGCCGAGCGCAGCATCGCCTCGCTTGCCGAGGCTCTGGAACACGCACTCGCCGCGGACGAATCGGCGCGCGCGCCCGGCCTGCTTCAGTCGCTCGATGCGCGCGTCAAGCTGGCTGGCATTGTCGCCCTGATCGTCGCGGCGGCGATGGCCCGCAGGTTATGGGTGCTCGCCGCGCTGCTCGCTATTTCAGTTGCGCTGGCGGCGCTATCGCGAGTGTCGTTTCGCGTCCTGGCGAAGAGGGTCTGGATCGTCGTCTTCGTATTTACGGCACTGATCGCGCTGCCCGCGCCGTTCATCACCCCCGGCCGGACTGTCGCACAGCTTCCGCTGCTCGGCTGGCCGGTGAGCGCTGCGGGGCTCACGAGCGCCGCGTATCTGATCCTGCGGGTCGAGACGGCCGCCACGTTTTCGGCGCTGCTGGTGCTCTCAACGCCCTGGGGACAGTTGCTGAAGGCGCTGCGCGTGCTGCGGACGCCCGTAGTGCTGGTGGTGATCCTGGGCGTGACCTACCGCTACGTCTTTCTGCTGTTGCAAAGCGCTGTCGAGATGTTCGAGTCGCGTCAGAGCAGAATGGTGGGCGCGCTCAGTGGCGCCGACCGGCGCCGCGTGGCGGCATCGACGGCCGGCGTGCTCATGTCGAAGAGCCTCCAGCTGAGCTCGGAGGTCTATTCGGCGATGCTCTCCAGGGGTTTCTCCGGCGAGGTGTATTCGCTGAGCGATTTCGAGGCGCGCCGGATCGATTGGCTGGCGCTGGCCGCCTTCGGGGCGCTGACGGCGGCCGCCCTGTGGTTGGGAAGATGACCAGCCTGAGCGAGCCCGCCTTCGAGCTCCGCGACGTCACCTACCGCTATGGCGAAGTTACCGCGCTTCGCGGCATCAGTCTGACGCTTCGCGCCGGGCGGCGCGCCGTCTTGCTGGGCGCCAACGGCTGCGGCAAATCCACGCTGCTGCGCCTGCTGGACGCGCTGTGCTTTCCGGCGGAAGGCAGGCTGCTGTTCTGCGGCGCGCCGCTCAGCGAGGAAGCGCTGCAGGATGCGTCCTTTGCGTTCGGGTTCCGGCGGCGTGTGGGTTTTGTCTTTCAAAATCCCGACGCGCAGCTCTTCTCCCCCACGGTGTTCGACGAAGTCGCCTTTGGCCCGCTCCAGCTTCGCTTGCCCAGGAATGAGATTCGCAAGCGCGTGATGCTGGCGCTCGATCTGATGGAGATCACGCACCTCAGGACGCGCTCTCCGCATCACCTCTCGACCGGCGAAAAGAAGCGGACCGCGCTCGCATCCGTGCTGGTGCTCGACCCGGAAATCCTGCTGCTCGACGAGCCTACCGCGTCGCTTGACCCGAAGAGCGAGAGCCAGATGATCGATTTTCTCGTCGGCTGGCGCGGAGGCGCCAAGACCGTGATTACCGCCACGCACGACCTTGGACTGATCGAGGATATAGCGGATGACTGCTTCGTGCTGCAGGAGGGCCAGCTCGCGGCCGCAGGCTTGCCCGCGGAAATCTTAGCGGATACGCGCCTGCTCGAGGGCGCGAGCCTGCTCCACGCGCACAGGCATACGCACGCCTCCGGCATCATGCACTCCCATCCGCACCTGCACCAGCACGAGCACCCCTGAGCCCGCCGGAAAATATTTTGCGTCGTTTCTGAAATCCGGCATTTTGAACTCGTGATCGCGCCAGCCGGGCCTTCGTGAGCCGGGCCATAGCAATGTTGAACGTAATACTCTGTGTTTGGCGCCTCGGAATTCATTGCTTCTGCGGCTGTTCCTGCTATTTGCCAAAGATAAAAGGCCAGAGGGAGACAATCGTGGAAATCAGCGATCCCACCGTGCCAAGGACGGCAATGATGCGTTTAAGCTGGACCTGCACTCCGACAGCGCTTAGGATGAGAATCGAATACAACAGCACCAGGACGATCCGCCATGCGATGAAGAGAAACTCAAGCTGACCATGGTAGTTGAGCGCGGGAATAAAAAAATTGACCTGGAACAGAGCCACGTGAAGAACCGCGTAAATGGCCGTCAGAAGAGCCATGAGCCCGCTGATCTGCCATTCGCCGAACCGCTCAATGAACGACCAGGCCACCAGCCCCAGCGCCAGGATGACGAGGCAAAGCGATGGCGCGAAAACTACGGTTCGATGAAAAATCATATCGCCGGCGCTCATGCCGCTCATTCCGTTCATTCCGTTAACCCAGGCTTGGAAGCTTGGCGCCGAAATGGCATCCACACAGTTTGGAATGACTACGCTGGCGGTGCCGAGCCACACCGCATCGATGACAAAGAACCCCGCGATCATGGACCAATGGGTCTTCAGCTTGGCGAGCCCGCCCACGAACGTCACCGCGAAGGCGATGAGAAGAAACGCGCCCACGTCATCCAACAAGTCGGCCAGGAGGAGGCTGGTGGTTTTGAAGTGAACCATCCAGGTGAAGAGCCAGACGAGCCACGTTGCCGTCCAGAACCCGTGCGCGAAAAACACGTCGCGGACCTTTGCATCGCTTGCCTGCTTTCCAGAGAGCAGGTTAAGGATGTATAAATTCACAAGGAAGATACCGACAAGCGTCGACAGATTCAGCCAGTCGGTCAGGCTCAGATTTGGATGCATACGGATTCACCTCCTCTGGCAAGGGACTTCAAAGCGTTCCTGCTCCGGTGATGTCCAGAGCCCCAGGGCGGCTTTGAAAATCTCCTCTTTCGTTCCGGGGCGCGACAGTTCCCTTCGCCCGAAAGGGTCATTTGCAAGCGTTGTTTTAGTAATTTGCTAGGTGGCCCGAGGATAGCCCTGTTTTCGTTTCCGGTCAATGACT
>JBOGJW010000379.1:0-5824 GCA_050745245.1 Terriglobia bacterium
GCTCGAAGGGAAGCCGCAGAAGGTCTTCGCCCGCGCGCTCACGCTCAAGACGAGCCAGCACAATGCGGTGGAAGATGATGCCATCATTGTTTTAGAATATCCGCACGCCACGGGCGTGATTGAGCCCTCCTGGGACTGGCCGTACACCATGGAGCGGCTTGAGGTCTTCGGGCTGCGAGGCAGCCTTCTCGAGATTCCGGACGGGCTCCTTTACCGAGCCTACGGCGCGGGCGCTTCCGTCGTGCAGCCTGACGGCATCCCCGTTTCGCTGCTTTCGCTGTCTCTCGATCAGTCGAACCCGATCGCCTACTACGTCGATCACATTCAGAGCCACAAGCCGGTTGGCGGCCTGCTCATGGGAGAACTAAATGTGCAAGTGAACGAGATTGTGGACGCCGCCAAGGAATCGATCCGCACGGGTATGACCGTGCGCTTGCCGGCGAATTGAAGAGCGCCGTAGTGAGGAGGACAGCTTATGCCCGTGCCCCTTCTGCTGCCTACCACGGCCCGCGATCAATCCTTTGCGGGAGTTACCTACCACATTCAGGGCGAGCTCGTGCCGGCGCTGATTGTCGAGCTTGGCGACGTGCCGGTCTACTTTGAGCACCACGTGCTGCTGTGGAAAGACCCGCAGGTGGAGATCGGCATCCAAGCCGTGCACGGCGCATTTAAGCGCATGGTGGCGGGTATCCCGGTGTTCCTCACGCAGGCGCGCGGACCGGGGCGCATCGCCTTCAGCCGCGACGGGCCCGGCCACGTCTTCGCGATTCAATTGACGCAGGGCCAGTCCATCGATGTGCGCGAGCATCAGTTCCTTGCGGCCACTGAGAGCCTGGAGTACGGCTTCACCCGGCTAAAGGGCGTCAGCAATATTCTATTTGGCGGCACCGGGCTCTTCATCGATCAGTTCACCTGCACCGGGCGCGAGGGCATGGTGTGGCTGCACGGGTACGGCAACGTCTTTGAAGTGACGCTCGCTCCCGGCGAGCAAATTGACATCGAGCCAGGCGGCTGGATTCACAAAGACCCCGGCGTGAAGATGGAGACCATCCTTCAGCGCCTCTCGACGGGCGTTTTCGCCAGCGCCGGGCAGATCTCCTGGAACCGCTTCACCGGCCCCGGGCGCGTAGGATTGCAGTCCATGTACATCCATTTGCCGACCACGGAATAAATGAACCGATTTCATCGCTGGTGCTGCCGCTCTGAGTCCTGGAGAAAGCAACTGCGGGAAGAAGTTCTTCCCTGGGCGCTTGATGGCATCAACCTTCCAGAGGGTTCGGCGCTGGAGGTAGGCCCGGGGCCGGGCCTCACCACTGATTTCCTGCAAGGGCGCGTGGCCGGTCTGACGGCGGTTGAGCTTGACTCCGGGCTGGCCCGCGCTCTGGCCAACCGCACCGCCGGAACGCGAGTGCGCGTGGTGAATGGCGATGCGACGCAGCTTCCGTTGCGCGACCGCGCTTTTTCTTCAGCCTTCTGCTTCACGATGCTGCACCACGTGGCATCGCCTGCCCTGCAGGATCGGTTATTCCAGGAGATCTTCAGAACGCTGAAGCCGGGCGGCGTCTTTATTGCGGTCGATAGCCGTTCGAGCCTTCGGATGAAGCTCGTCCATCTTTGGGACACGCTGGTGATTGTCGATCCGGATGCGCTTGCCGGCCGCCTCGAGCGCGCCGGGTTCGCGAGGGCGAACATTAAGGCGAACGGCCGGCGCTTCCGCTGTGTCGCCTGGCGGCCTGAGAAGGCGTGAATAAATTTGGGTCTTGTCATTCTGAGGAGGTCGCCGCGGCGAGCGACGAAGAATCCCCGTATTTGTTTTCTTTCAAATACCGGCATGCTCCGCGGGATCAGCATGACCGGCAAAGTAATTTGTTCACCTCCTCTGAGCCACTACCCGCGCGGATTCGAGCACCCCAATTTGTTCGAGCGCTTCCCGCAGCTCCTGGCGGTCGCTTTCGGGCAGCGGCGCGAGCGGCGGTCGCACAGGTCCAGCCTTTTTGCCGCACAGATTCATGCCCTCTTTGATCACCAGTGTCGTGTAGCCGGGGCGCTTCTTCCGCAGATCGAATACCGGAATCGCCTCGCGCTCAACAACCCGGCTTGCTTCATCGAGGCGGCCCTGCTGGAGCAGTTCCCAGATGCGGCGCGGCGTTTGCGGCATAAAGTTGATGATGCCGCTGGTGAAGCCCCTGACACCGAGCGCAAAATAGCTGGGCGCAAGAATCTCGCCCACGCCGCACAAGAGCTCGATCCGGTCGCCGACGGCCTTCCATTGCCGCACAAACTGCTTCATGTCGCCGTGCTCGTCTTTAAATCCCACGATGTTGGGGATTCCCGCCAGGCGCTCGAGCAGTGGAATGCTGAAATTGAACCCGGGCGTTTGAAACAAGACCACGCCCAATCGTGTAGCTGACGCGACTGAGCGGTAATATTCGAAGAGGCCTTCGTCGCCGGCCGGCACGAACTGCGGCGGCAGAAGCAGGACGCCGTCCGCACCGTATTCTTCGGCCGCGTGCGCGAGCTCGCGCGCTACCGGCAGCGCAAATCCGATGCCCACCACTACCGGCTTGCGTCCGCGAACCCCCTCGACCACCGCGCGCCCCACGGCCTTGCGCTCCTCGGGCGTGAGCGAATAAATTTCGCCGTTGTTGCCGAGCGGCACCACCACGTCACAGTTCTGGGCAAGATCGGCGGCGTTCGCGCGCAAGGCATCGAAATCGATGCTGAAGTCGTCGTGAAATGGCGTGACGCCGAAGCCTACAAGTCCCCGCAAATTTTGCTTTAACTCGTCCGGACTGCGCATGTTTACGGCCTCCCTCGAAAAATCAGCTACCGCGCGGCGCCATTGCTGGCGAGCCGGTTGTATTTTTTGAGTATCTGCCGCAGTTGATCGTGCGGCAAAGCGTAAGAAACGTGATTGTCCCTTCCCGTCATCGTCTTCGCCGCGACCATAGCATTGACAATCGCCTCTTCGGTAGCCTCAACGGTCGCCTTGAATATGGGGTTGAGCCTGCCGTTGGCGAGCATCTGAACGTGGGCGATGCCGCCTGGAGGGCTGGCGGCGCCGGGATTCGCGGTCGAGAACGCGACGAACAGGTCGCCCGATCCGTTGCCCGAGTAGCTGCCCATTCGTCCCAAAGCGAGCGTCGCCCTGCGCGCGAGACGGTCAAGCTGCGTCGGGATGAGCGGCGCATCGGTGGCGATGACGATGATAATCGATCCGGTGTCGTCGTGCACCTGGCCTGGCGCGGCCGCAGCGGCGGGGTCAAGCCGGATCTCGCGGCCGACCGGCACTCCAGCGATGCGCAGCTCGTCGCGGTCGCCCGTATTGCACTGCACCAGCACTCCCACCGTGAATGCGCCGTCGGAGATGGGAAGCACACGCGACGAGGTGCCCGTACCCCCCTTGAAGCCGAAACACCTCATTCCGGTCCCGCCGCCTACGTCTCCTTCCGCCACAGGTCCTGGCCGCGCGGTGTCGAGCGCGTGCCAGGCATCCGGCGGCTTCACGTGAAAACCGTCAGCGTCGTTCAGATAGCCATCCCACGTTTCCGCCACAACTGGCATGGACCACGGCTGGAGGGTGCCTCCATGTCTCACCTGCCACGCAATCACGGCGTCGTGAACCACTCCCACGCTATGCGTATTGGTGATCATAACCGGGCCTTCCAGGAACCCCGACTCTTTCACCCAGTGGATTCCGGTCATTTCACCGTTACCGTTTTGCGAGAAGAAACCCGCCATCACTGGATCTTTCAAATCGCCGCCGCGCGGGAGGATGGCGGTCACGCCGGTGCGGACGGGTCCCACGCCGACAATCAGCTTACCGCTGCCGGAGATCAGTGTCGTGAAGCCGGCCTCTATCCCTTTGACGTCGGTGATGGCGTTCAGAGGGCCGGGCGTCCCGTCGAATGGAACCCCGAGGTTGCGCGCGCGCACGGGCGGCGATTGCGCAAATATCTGCGCCCCGAAGACAAAAGCCGTACATACCGCGAGCCAAAAGTGGCTGCTCCTCATAATTGCATGCCTCATCTGGTTTCTGCTCTTTCCAAGCGCAACATCATTTTCGCGCCGTAGAGCCTAGCTTTATGGCTGTTCGATCGGGCCGCTGCTCGCGGCGCTCTCGCGCAAGGCTGCGCTCACCTCAGCGTTCCCCGGCAATCTCGGGGCGGCAGTTCAGTCAGGTAAAATACCACGCCCGCGTTCCAAAAGAAAAATGCACGGCGCTCGGACTGCTCCGGCGCCAAGCCGGGCCAGTAATCTTTCATCCTGCTGGGCGTAGGGGAGCTTTTCTGGTTGACAACCGTTTCTGATGATGCTAGAAAGTTTTCATGCAAGGTCAGCCCTCTGGGTCCGGGTACGCTGACCGTACAGCGACCGACTGTACATTGATTGTCAGCCCAGTTCAACGGAGGTAATTATGCACCGGTTCTCTAAATGGATGATGCTGGTTCTTTGCGCGCCGCTGGTTTTCGCTTCCGCTGGCTGGGGCCAGAGCACCTTCGGCTCGATTACCGGGATTGTGACCGACCCCAGCGGCGCGGTGATCCCGAACGCGGCAGTCGGTGTGACGAACGAAGCCACGGGAGTCGTGCGCCGGGTGACAACGACCACGGCGGGCGTTTTCGATGTGCCCACCCTCGATCTCGGCGCCTACACGGTGCGCATCAGCGCAAAGGGATTCACCACCTACAACCGAAGCGGTCTCCAACTGGGCGCCAACCAGATTCTAAACTTGAACGTGCAGCTTAAGCTGGGCGCAGCCTCGACGGTGGTGCAAGTGCAGGGAGCAACCCCCGTGATCAACACCGAAGCTACCGACATCTCCGGCTCGATGAGCCACCAGGCGATCGAGCAGCTTCCGCTGGTGTCTCGCCACACCGGGGACCAGGGAATCTACACCTACACACTGTTCAATACCGGAGTGGAAGCGGTGCCGACGAGCAGCATTCCGGTGGTGGATGGCGCGCGCCTCGAAACCGGCACGATTCCCACGATGGACGGAATCGCCGTGATGGCGTACTTCCAAGGCGCCGGCCCCGTGCAACCGGGGCTGGAAGCGGTCCAGGAGGTGAAGGTAGAAACCGCTGTAGCGCCGGCCGAGTTTGCTACCGCCGGAAACTTCCAGGTGATTACAAAAAGCGGTACGAACCAATTTCACGGCGGAGCGTTCTGGGACTACAACGGGAACAATCTCAATGCTCGCGACTTTTTCTCGAAGACTGTGCCGTTCCGTGTCTATAACGACTTCGGAGCCAGCTTTGGAGGACCCATAAAGAAAGACAAGCTCTTTTTCTTTGGAGACTACGAAGGCTCACGTGAGGCGGCCAAAACTCTGGAACAGGAGGACGTGCCGCTGCCCGCCTGGAGGAGCGGAGACTTCAGCAGTCTGCTGCCGAAAACGCCGCTGATTAATCCGTTTACTAATCTACCCTTCGCAGGCAACATTATCCCGCCGGGAATGATCAGCAAGGTTTCGCAGAACGTGCAGAATTACGCGTATCCACTGCCCAACACCGGCGCAGCCGGGCAGACGTCGAATAACTGGCAGGACCTGGTTCCCGGGACAACCGGGTTTACGATCTTCAACAATGTAGACGCCCGCGTGGATTACAATCCGAGCGCCCATGACGCTCTTTTCGCCCGTCTGAGCTGGCGTAAGATGCCGTTGCACTACGCCGACATTTACCCTCTCAATGTCACTCAGAACCGCTGGGGCAAAAGCGCGGTGCTCTCGTGGACTCATATCATTAATCCGGCAGCGGTGAACGAATTGCGCTTTGGCGGCACCTATCATCGCAACTTTTACCAAGCCAACATCGTCGGC
>JBOGJW010000380.1:0-13914 GCA_050745245.1 Terriglobia bacterium
ATTCGATGTTATCTCCTGCCCTGGTCCAAGGTAGGTCGCTCTCAGTTCCGACAAATGGGTCAGAGAAGCCCTCACCGCTGATTCCGACTACGCCGCTGGTGTACTTGTTGATGCTCGCTCCCGGAATGCCCACTTCCGTCGAGAGGTCTTGACCATAGCCCGTGCCATAGGCAACGTTAAACCAGCGGCTCAGACCGATGCGGGCCTCGGAGACCAATGTTGGTGAAAAGACATGAACCCAATTGATACCCGTGGAGTACGTCTTCTGACTTCCTGTACCCTCCAGGCCCGATATTCCGCCACCCGATATAGGCCCGCCGTACGCGCCATAGAGACCCGGCTGGTCGAGAGTCGGCTTCGTGTAGCTGAAGCGCCCGGAAATATGGTCCTTTTGGCCCTGATAGCGGTCAATTTTGACGTCAAGGTCGGGCGTGTTCTGGATAAACTCACTGCTGGTAACCAGATTGCTCACATATTTCGCGTTGCCTGGCGCAGTCTGGTTGGTGTTGGGGAGCGCAACATTGCTCAGGATCTTCGCGGCCACGGGATCCAGGCGATTGGCGGGGATAATGTTGTTCGCAAACTGCTGGCGCCCCGTGCCGCACAATTTGGAATTCCCACCGCTCAGACCGAGGCAATCCGCAGTGTCGCCTGTGGTGGGATCAAAGACCGGCGTCAGTGCGGGGTCGCTGAAGTCTCCGTTGCGCATGGCGGCGGTTGGCACGCTCAACTGTAAGGCCTCCCCCTCGCGCGTCGCGCGCTGAAGATAATCGACAAAGAAGAACGTCTTGCCCTTCTGTATAGGCCCGCCCACGTTGCCTCCGTAATAATTGTCCACAAGGTGAGGCACGTGAAACGGCGCGCCGTTGGGCCCTAGCTCGAAGAAGCTTCTCGCATTGAGTGAGCTGCTCTGGTAAAACTCATAAGCTTCGCCATGAAATGCGTTGGTGCCGGATTTGAGAATCACATTGGTCACAGCCCCGAGAGCCGTCCCTTGCGCGGGGTCGTAGTTGCTTGCGGTGATGCTCACTTCCTGAATCGCCTCGGCAGCCGTGAAATACATCTGCAAGAGAGTGCTGCGCTCGTGATCATTGATCCCTTCGCTGTTGAACAGATTGCCCAGGCTGGAATTCCCGTCCACGGTCGAGGCCATGCTGTTCTGAGGGTTGAAGGCCAGTGAGTGGTCCCGCACCGCAACTCCGGCGCCGGGAATCAGGTTCAGCAAGTTCTGAAAGTTTCGTCCCGTTGTCAGTGGCAGTTGTTCCACCAGCGCCGCGGTGATGGTTCTCCCCGTGTGCGCGGTGTCCGTTTGCAGCATGGGAACTATGCCGGCATTCACCGTCACCGTCTGCGTCACAGACCCCGGCGGAAGGGTCAAGTCAACGCGGACGGTGCTCGCCGCAAACAGCGCGACGCCGGTGTGGACTCCGGTGGTGAAGCCTTGCTTGGCGGCCGACACTTTATAAGTTCCCGGCGGAAGGTTGGGGACGGAATAATATCCGCTGGAGTCCGTAGTGAGGACCCGGTTGACCCCGGTCCCGATATCCGTCACCGTCACTTTGGCCTGTGGGATTACCGCGCCGGAAGTGTCCGTCACCGTCCCGACGATGATTCCATTCACCACCTGGCCATACGCGGCAATTGCAGCCAGCAGCAGGCCCGTGCTCAGCAAAGCGATCAGCTTTCCTTTTCGCAAAGTGAATGCTTTCATGATGACCCTCTCGACTTGCGATATAGTGTGTTGCGTTACCTGAAAAGCCGCGGAATTGAAAAACAACTTCGCGCTACGGTCTTCTCGCCACTTGTCACTTGCCACTGCTCTTAGAACGTCAATTTCAGCGCCAACTGGAACTCGCGGTTATCAATATTGGTGCTGGTGATTCTGCCCGCAGTGGGCGAGCCAATTGACGTATTAATCCCGGAAACCGAGAACGAAGGCGTGTTGAGCACGTTAAAGGCGTCGGCCCGAAACTGAAGATTGAGCCGCTCGCGGATTTTCGTGTTCTTCACCAGCGAGACATCGAAATCCACCAGCCCTGGGCCGCGAAGCACGCCGCGCGCCACATTTCCGTAGGTGTTCGGAGCTGGCGCAACGAAACAGTCCGAGTTGTACCAGCGGGAGGGGTCGGGGCTGGAAAGCACCCCGCTGCACACGCGATTCGGCCAGCTTGGGGCGCCATTGTTCACCCCCTGATTGAGCGTCACCGTAAACGGGAAGCCGCTTTCGAGCGTGGAGATGCCGTCAAACTCCCATCCGCCGGCCACCCGGCTGAGGAAGGCGTTTGAGGCTGCGAACCGCTGCCCCTGCCCGAAAGGCAGCAGATATACCCAGCTCCCGACGAAGCGATTCGTAATGTCGAAACCGGACGGGCCGTAGCCGGCTTTGCGATCCGTGTAGGTCTGTGGATTGCCCACCGCGCCGCCTCCGCTCGCCGTGCTGCCCGCGTAGTCCAGCGACTTCGACCACGTGTAGCTGGCCAAGAATTGCAAGCCGTGAGAGATGTTCTTCTGCAGCTTAAGCTGGAGGCTGTTGTAGTTCGACATGTTGCCCGGAAAGTAGTAGTTGATGGTGGCGACGCTCGAAAGCGGCTGGATGAGCCGCCGCGAGGCCAGCGAGCCCGGCCCCGGCTGTACTTGGTTAATGTTGTACCCCTCCTGTAAGTGAATCCCGCGACTGCCGGCGTAGGCCGCCTCCACCAGCATCGTGGGCGTGAGCTGGTGCTGAACGTCGAGATTATAGCTCTCCATGTAGGGCGTCTGATTGGCGAATGCCCACGAAGCGACCAGTGGATTGGCCGCGTTCAAGCCGGATGTAGTAAACGGCTGCACGGCCACCGCCGGGCCGAACGGGTCGGCAATCATGGGAACGGAAGACATCTGCGAAGCGAGCGGATAAACCGGAGGACTATAGTTTTGTGAAACGGTCCACGGCACGTTCTGGCCAAGGAAAGATGATCCTGAAGGATTCAGCGGAAAATAGCTGGTGCCGAATCCGCCCCGAAGGACCGTTTTGCCGTTGCCGGTCAGCTCGTACGCGAATCCGATGCGCGGCTGAAAATCCGCATAGCGAGTCTGCACATCTCCAGCGGCGGTGCTGCCGCCGATTCCGGCGTAGATTAACTGGTAAGTTGCGGGATCGTAGTTCGTGTAGCGATTCTGCAGTTCGGCGGGAGGCGTGAACAGGTCCCAGCGGACACCGAGATTCAGCGTCAGCCTGGAATTCACCTTCCAGTCGTCTTCCAGGTAGGCCGCGAGCTCATTCACGGTGAGATAGTAAGGTGTCGTCAAAAACCCGCGCGAACCGCTTGTCGAAAACCCCAGCAGCAGCGTGGCGACGCCCGAGCCGCCGGTGTTGGTGACCGGGTCGTTGGTGAAATTGTCGTTGAAGTTGAGCGACCCGCGCGTGTTGGTGTTCGTGAACGGCTGGAAATCCTTATGAACGCCCCGGAAGCCGAACTTGAGCTGATGCCGGCCCTTAATCCACGAAACGGCGTCCTCAAGCTGCTCGTCGGTCTCCTTGGGGTTCGCCGGAAGGAATGCCGGACCGCCGCTGAAGCCGGTGAAGTCCTGGATGGTGATGTTCGGAATGCCGGTGGCGAAACGCGTGACGTTGATGTTCTGGATGCCCAGCGCCGTAGCCGAGTCTAGCCCAAAGTCCGACTGGGTGGAGAACGGATTCGTGCGCGCGTAACCGGCGCGGAACTCGTTTACGATATTCGACGCGAAGATATGCGTTTCGTTGAAGGCCAGGCCCTGCGCCGCGAGGGTCGTATCCTGCACCCCGGCAACATACGGCCCGAGGTCGAACTGTTTCGCCTGCGCGGGATTTGAAGGCAGGCAGCACGCCGACTGGCCTTGCGGCGCGATCAAAGCGTATTTTTCATAACTGAAGCGTGTGAACATGGTGTCCTTCGCGCTGAAGGTGTGATCCACACGTACGTTGCCGCCATTGTCGTTGATCGTGCGGTCAGCGGTATCGAGGTAATTGTTAAAATTTCCCGGCGCGTTCGGCAAAGGATACAGGCTCACAACGCGCAACCCGATGGGATTGATCAGGCCGGGCGGAATTACGTTTCCTGAAAACGGCTGTCGCACGGTCTGGCCGTTCACCACCTGCGTGGTAAACGGATTGTAGATCGTGATGGGGCCCTTGCTCCCCGTATACTGGCTGAAATCGCCGCTTCGCGCGAGCGACGTTGGAACGGAGTTCACGAACGAGAGCCCCTGAATCTGCCGCTCGCCATAGTAGTCCAGGAAGATGAACGTGTGGTCGCGCCCGTTATACACCTTCGGGATGATCACCGGCCCGCCCAGCGTCGCTTCGAACTGATTGCGGATGAACGGCGGGTTGGGTTGGTTGGGGACGGCAAAATAGTTGCGCGCGTTGAGCACCGTGTTGCGAAGGAAGTCCATCGCCGAGCCGTGAATTTCGTTGGTGCCCGAGCGAGTGGAGACGGATACCACGCCGGCGCCGCGCCCAAACTGCGCCGAATAGGTGCCGGTGAGCACCTTGAACTCCTGGATGGACTCGACCGAGGGCTGCACCATCACGGTATTGAACGTCTCTTCGTTGTCTTCAATGCCGTCCACCAGCCAGGCATTCGCCCCTGCCTGGCTTCCGAGCGCGTTGAAGTCTGAGGCGGCCCGCGGGTTGAAGGTGCTTGCGCCGGAAAGGTTCTCACCCACCTGCCCCGTGGTGACGCCGGGCGACAGCCAGACCAACTGAGCGAAATTTCGCCCGTTGAGCGGCAGGTCCTCGATGGGCGCGCGGTTAATCACCTGGCCGAGCGAAGAGCTTTGGGATTCCACCAGCGGCGGAGCCGCGGTCACGTTGATGGTTTGCGTCACCTCGCCCAGCGTCAGAGCGAAATCCACTCGCGCCTGCTGGTCCACCTGCAGCACGATCCCGGAGCGCACCTGAGTGCGAAAGCCGGACTTTTCGACTTTCACCGCATAAGTGCCGGGGATTAGGAACGGGGCGTTGTAATAGCCGTTCTGGTCGGTCTGGTACACGGCGGAGGTGCCCTTCTCGGTGTTGGTAACGGTCACTGTGGCGCCGGGAACCACCGCGCCGCTCTGCTCCTCAATCGTGCCGACAATCGTCCCGGTGGTCACCTGGGCGCCCGCCGGAATGGTGAGCGACAGCACGACGGCAATTGCCGTAATGAATGTGATGCGCTGGCGGTTCATATTCTCCTCCTCATTCCTCCAGCTCTCAATTTTGCAACGCAACCTATCAAATGCCTTTATCGTTGTCAATAGCCGCCTGGATAGCTCCCTATTACTATTTGAATACTCTCTGGTTGCGGCCCAAAGGCTGCGCTGCAGCGCATATCCCGGAGGGAAGCGCAGACGGGGCAACGCGAAAGGGAAAATTGCAAATCCAAAAATGCGAACTCCATGATGCCCCAACGCATCCCACGCGGCCCGTTGACCGCGAGGGGACGGGATGGCATCATGAACTCCAGCGGAGACAGCGAGTCTATGAACGAGAAAGCGCGAAAAATCGGAGTGATTGCTGGTTTGCTTCTGGTGGTGATCGCGGGGAGTTGGCTGGGTGGAGCGCACATTTTCGCCCGCGCTCAGAACGAGGGCCCTGCGCAACAACCCGGCGAGACAGTGATTATCCCCCAACACCAGCAGCAACAACAGCAAACGGGACCGAGCCAGCAGCCGGGTGAGACGGTAATTGTGCCCAAGAAGCCGTCGCAGGCTCCTGCCCCACAGCCAAAGCAGCCCGAGAAGATCAATCCAAATAAGATTTATACGCTATCGACGGCCACCAACCTGGTGAACCTTGACGTGCTGGTGACCGATAACGACGGCGATCCAATCACCAACTTACAGAAGGATAATTTCAAGGTTACCGACGACGGCGTGCCGCAGGCGGTGAGCAATTTTGCCGCCGTGAAAGCGCCGGTCACAGTGTGCATGGTGGTGGAATTCAGCAATGAGTGGTGGCCGCTGCTCTATCAGGCTCTGGAGGAAGCTTATTCTTTCCTGAACTTCATTCAGCCTCACGACTGGGTGGCCGTCATTTCATTCGACCTGAAGCCGCACATTCTCACCGATTTCACGCACGATAAGGGTCAGATCGAAGGGGCGCTCAACGAGCTGCGATTCCCCGGCTTTTCCGAGGATGACCTCTACGATGCGCTCGCCTTCACGATCGATCGCATGAAAGACATTAAGGGCCGTAAAGCGATCGTGGCCATCGTCAGCGGCTACGATACGTTCAGCAAGCTCACCTATGACCAGATGCTGAAAATCGCCAAGTCCTCTACCACGCCCATCTATCCGGTGAGCATCCTCGAGTGGCTGGCCGTGCGCATGCCAAACGGGTACAACATCAATTACTGGCAGGCGCGCAACGGTTTGAATTATATTGCCAAGTACTCTGGCGGGCAGGCTTACTTCCCGCGCTTCGAGGGCGCACTTCCCGGCATTTACCGGCAGATTGCCGAGCAGCTTCGCTCGCAATACAGCCTGGGGTTTGTGCCAAGCGACGCCGAGAAAAACGGCAAGTATCACAAGCTGAAGGTTGATCTTGTGGACGCCGCCGGGAACCCGCTGAGAGTCGTCAACCAGAAAGGCAAAACCGTCAAATACCGGCTCGTCTACCGCGAAGGATATTACGCTCCCAAAGGCTGAACGGAAAAACGAGCCGCGGCCGTACCTCCCTTAATGCGGCTCCTTCGCTCCAGTCCCTGAGCGCAGCCGCGCCGCGCGAACGGCGCTTTTGACGGACGGGTAGCGCGTGAAACGCCAACCAACCGAAGCCGGCCTGCTCGCCGAGATCGATCTCCGCCGGCTGCCGCAGCATATCGCCATCATTATGGACGGCAACGGGCGATGGGCTCAGCAGCGTCGGCTGCCCCGAATCTACGGACACCGCGCCGGAATGCGCGCGGTCCGCCAGGGCGTGGAGGCGTGCCGCCGGCTGGGGATTTCCTACCTCACGCTCTACGCCTTCTCGATTGAAAATTGGAAGCGGCCCCCGGCGGAAGTGAAGCTTCTGATGGCGTTGCTGCGCGAATATCTCAAAAAAGAGATGGCCACGATGCAGCGCGAGAACGTGCGGCTCGGCGTGATCGGGCGCGTTCAGGAGCTGCCGCGGGAGGTGCGCAAAGACTTGCGCGAGGCATTAGAAGCCACCAAGCCCAACACCGGCCTGCACCTCACGCTTGCGCTGAACTACGGCGCTCGCGCGGAGTTGGCGGACGCCTTCTGCACGCTGGCGAAGCGCATGAGCAAGAACGGACGGATGGAAATTGACGAGGCGGCGATCAGCCGGAGCCTGTACACGCGGGCGCTTCCTGATCCCGATTTGCTCATCCGGACGAGCGGCGAGATGCGCCTTAGCAATTTTTTGCTTTGGCAGGCGGCTTACGCCGAGTTGTGGGTCACTGAAACACTATGGCCGGATTTTACGCGGCGCGACCTCTACAAAGCCGTGCTTGACTACCAGAAACGTGAGCGCCGCTACGGAGGGTTAGGCCTGGGATAAGCGCGCCTGCGCAAGTCGAAAATGCTTCCTCAGCGCCAGCCCGCGGGAGCGGTAACCGCTGTAGCGGCGGTCTATCACCGCCGGCTTTTGTTCTTCCGTTCGGCGCTCCCCGCCCCGCGGGGCAGGCGCCGAGCGCCGCTACAGTTACTATGAAGACGCGCGTTCTGACGGGAATCGCCATCTGCATTCCTGCCATTTATCTGATCGGGTGGTCCCCGCGCTGGCTGTTCCTTGCTGTCCTGATCGCGCTGGTCGAAAGAGGACTCTATGAATACTTCCTCATCGCCCGGTACTCCGGCCTGAAGGTATTTCCCAGGATCGGCTATGCGGCGGGCTTCCTGATTTGCCTTGCGCAGTGGGCCGACCTTCGCCACCCCGGAGCCCTGGAGCTCACCGCGCTTACCATCTTCCTCCTGATCGTTTCAGCGGCCGCCTTGTGGCTGACCTCGGAACTGACGTTGTACGCCGCCGGCGTCGCGGCAACCTTCTTCGGAATATTCTACGTGGCCTTTTGTTTCTCATGCCTGTTTCCACTGCGCTTTTCGAGTCTAGGCGCGGGGCTCGCCAACGGCCGCCAGATTGTCTTTTTTCTGTTCGCGGTAATCTGCGCCGGAGACATTTTCGCCTACTTCACGGGCAGGGCGCTGGGCCGGCGACTCATGTTTTCCCGCGTTTCACCGAAGAAGACGATAGAGGGTGCAGCGGGCGGCCTCGCCGCCAGCGTGGTTCTGGGTTGGGCATGGGCGCAGTGGTTCTGGGAGACAAAGCGCTGGGAAACGGTTATTCTGATAGCTTTGTGCGTCGCCATCGCGGGTCAGGCCGGAGACTTGGTGGAATCGGCCCTGAAGCGAGGTGCGAACCTCAAGGACTCGGGCGCTATTCTTCCCGGCCACGGCGGTCTTCTCGACCGCGTGGACAGCTTGCTATTTGGCGTTCCGGTGCTCTGGCTGGCGCTGATGCTGATACGCTACGCTCGTCTTTGATGATCGAGCCCGCTGTAGCGGCGGTCTGCGACCGCCGATCTTTACTTTTGAATGCATTCGGCGCTGTCGCCGCGGCGACCAGGCTCCGAGCGCCGCTTCAGCGCGCGGGGGTGCGAAAGGGGTTTCCGCCATATCATGAAGGGGCTTTGCATCCTCGGCTCGACCGGGTCGATTGGGCAGAATTGTCTGCGCGTGGTGAAGAGTTTCCCGGGACGATTTCGAATCGTATCCCTGTGCGCCGGCAAAAACCTGGAGCTGCTGGCGCAGCAGGTCGAAGAGTTCCAGCCCGAAATTGTTTGCACCGGGGCGGAGGAGCACTGGGAGGCGTTTCGAAACCTGCTCTCCGCCCGTGGCGTGCGCAAACCCGTCAAGGTCCTAGCGGGGTCGGACGGCCGCATCGAGGCGGCAACGCACGCCGAAGTTGACGCGGTGGTCTCGGCCTCCTCGGGTATTACCGGGCTGCTCGCCACCTATGAGGCCATTCGCGCCGGCAAGCGCGTGGCGCTGGCGAACAAAGAAGCCCTGGTCGTCGCCGGCGAGATCATCATGCGCGAGGCGGCCGCAAACCGCGCCGAGGTGCTTCCGGTCGATAGCGAGCACTGCGCCATCCACCAGTGCCTTCGCTCCGGGACGCCGCGCGAAGTGGAGCGCCTGATCCTGACCGGCTCCGGAGGGCCATTTCTGAGGACTCCCCTCAAGCGGTTCGCCTCCATCACGCCCGAGGAGGCGCTCAAGCACCCGGTCTGGAAGATGGGCGGACGGATTACGATTGACTCCGCCACGCTGATGAACAAAGGCCTGGAGATCATCGAGGCGCGCTGGCTGTTCGGGCTGCACCCCGAGCGCATCGAGGTGCTGATCCATCCGGAATCCATCATCCATTCCATGGTAGAATTCAGTGACAGGTGTGTTTTGGCGCAGCTTGCGGTGGCGGACATGCGGATACCCATCCAGTATGCCCTCACCTACCCAGAGCGATCCGCAAGCAATGGTGACTCCTTAAAGTTGGACCTTACCGGCGTCAGCACGCTTCACTTCCGCCGTCCCGACACCCGGCGTTTTCCGTGCCTCGCTCTTGGCCGCGAGGCGATCACTCAGGGGGGATGCGTGCCGTGCGCGTTGAATGCCGCGGACGAAACCGCGGTGAGCGCTTTCCTTTCCGGGCGACTCTCATTCCCGTCCATTCCAAGAGTCATTGAAAAGGTGATGCGCCGCGCTCCGCGCGGGAATGCGGGCTCCATCGAGGAGATCCTCGCGTGCGATCGGGAAGCGCGCGCTTGGGCCGCCGAAGCCGTGCGCGAGGAATCAGGAGTGTGATTTGAGCGTTCTTTCCAGCATGACCACCGACATCATTGTTGTGGCCGTGGTGCTCGGCTTCATGATCTTTATCCATGAGCTGGGCCACTTCATCGCGGCCAAGCGCCTGGGCGTCCGCGTACTGACGTTTTCCCTGGGATTTGGCACGCGCCTGTTGGGATTCAAACGGGGCGACACCGATTACCGCATCAGCCTTTTGCCTTTTGGCGGATACGTGAAGATGGCCGGGGAGGATCCCACCGAGTCGCATCACGACGATCCAGGTGACTTCCTAGCCCACCCACGCTGGCAGCGGTTCATCATCGCTCTGGCAGGGCCAACGATGAACATCCTGACGGCGCTCATCCTGCTCGCTGTGCTCTACAAGTTCCATTATGAGAAGCCCTCGTATGAGGCGCAGCCCGCCCAGATCGGCGATGTCGCGTCCGGCTCGCCCGCCGCCAAGGCGGGCCTTCAGCCCGGTGACCTGATCGTGCGCATGGGGAATGTCGATCACCCGAACTGGCGCGAGGCTCAGGTGGATATTCTCATGACCACGCACGCCTCGATACCTCTGGAAGTAGAGCGCCGCGGCGAGTTGATGAACCTTTCGCTCGCGCCCAAGGCTGAGGGGGAAGACCAGACCGGGTATGCCGGGATCGAGCCTTGCTTGCCGAGCGTTGTCGGGGAGTTGGAGCCCGGAATGCCCGCCGTCCGCGCCGGAGTGAGGCCGGGTGACAAGATTGTGGCAGTGGACGGGCAGCCCACGCCCTGCTTCCAAAGCGTCGCCTCCGCAGTGCAGGCTCACGATGGCCATCCGATCACACTCGATCTGCTGCGCCATGGCACGCCGGTTCAGGTTCCGCTCCAGGCCGTCCGCCGCAAGGTTTCCGGCAAGGAAATGTGGATGATCGGAGTAGAGGTGCAGATGATGACCGTCCGGCATCTGCCCCTCTCGCAGGCGATTGTGACTTCATGGGACGATAATGTCCGCAGCACGGTGCTGACCTTCGAGGCGCTGAAAAAGATTGCCACACGGCAGCTCTCCGCGCGCTCCCTTTCCGGGCCCGTCGGGATCGCGCAGATTTCCGGCAGCGCCTACCGCGCGGGCGCGACAGCCCTCCTTTCCTTGGTCGCCTTCATCAGCCTGCAGCTCGGGATCCTCAATCTGTTGCCGATTCCCATGCTCGATGGCGGAATGATCCTAATGCTCTTTATCGAATCGGCGATGCAGCGCGACCTGAGCCTCGAGTTCAAAGAGAGGCTGGTGCAGGCCGGAATCTTCCTGTTGCTGCTGGTGGCGGTGTTTGTGACATATAATGATATCGTTAAGGCGTTGAGCCATTAGGCGTAGCGCGGACCTGAGCTTTTCAGGTCCGCGGCTTTTACTTCGAACAAGAGCCGCAGACCTCAAAGGCGGAGGTCTGCGCTACGGCGAGGTGAATCATGAACTTCAGCGAGAATGAGCATTTTCCTCCACGGCGCAGAACTCGTCCGGTGAAGGTCGGCAGGATGACTATCGGTGGAGACGCGCCCATCGTCGTGCAGACGATGACGAAAACCGACACGCGAGATATTGACGCCACCGTCGCACAGATCCAGGAGCTCGAAGCGGCGGGATGCGAGATCGTGCGGCTCGCGGTGCCCGATATCGAGGCCGCGAAGGCGCTTGCCGAAATCCGCAAGCGCTGCCCCCAGTCGATCCTGGTCTCCGATATTCACTTCCAGTACAAGTTTGCCCTGATGGCCCTCGACGCCGGTTTCGATAAGCTGCGCATCAATCCCGGCAATATCGGAGACGCTGAAAAGGTGCGTACGGTTGTGCGCCGCGCCCAGGAACAGAGCGTGCCCATCCGGATCGGCGTAAATGCAGGATCTTTGGAGCGGCGGTTGCTCGAAAAGTATGGTTTCCCGACGCCGGAAGCGATGGTGGAAAGCGCGCTCTATCACGTCGGGATTCTCGAAGACCTTGGTTTCACGGACACCATTATTTCGCTCAAGGCGTCGAACCTGAAGCTCTGCGTTGCCGCCTACCGGCTGCTGGCCCGGCAGGTGGATTACCCGCTGCACGTGGGCATTACCGAGGCGGGCACGCGGTTCTCCGGCACCGTCAAGTCGTGCGCGGGTATTGGCATGCTGCTGGCCGAAGGGATTGGCGACACCATTCGCGTATCGCTCGCGACCGATCCGGTGGAAGAGGTGCGGGTGGCCTACGAGCTGCTCAAGGCGCTTGAGTTGCGCAGCCGGGGTCCTATGGTGATTGCCTGCCCCACCTGTGGGCGCCTGGAAGTGGACCTGTTCAAAATCGCGGGAGAGATCGAGAAGGCCACGGCGCACATCAAGATGCCGCTGAGCCTTGCCGTGATGGGCTGCGCCGTCAATGGGCCCGGCGAGGCGCGAGAGGCCGACCTGGGAGTGGCCGCCGGGCGGGGCAATGGAATGATCTACCGTGAAGGCAAGGCTATCCGGCGGGTCAAAGAGGAAGAGATTGTTCCGGCGCTGCTCGAAGAGATCGAGCGGTACGTGGCCGAGAAGTCGGGAGCGCTGCAGGAGCGCCCGATGCCCGAGGCCGCGCCTGAACCCGAGCATCCGCTGACCGTTCTGCAATAGCAGGAAAGCCCTGTCGAGAGGTGTCCCGGCTCCAAAAATTTCGGTTAGTTAGGCGCCCCTCACCCGGCTCGCTCTGCTCGCCACCCTCTCCCGCGGGAGAGGGTGGCGAGTCCCCAGGAAGCTAACGCCCTCGTCCCTCGGGGAGAGGGTGCCCGAGGGACGAGGGCGGGTGAGGGGCCATCTCGTCCTTCGGGGTTGTCGCCCAGCGATATGAGCGGCTGCCTTTCTCGAAGCGGCGATCCGCCGCGTTTATCCGTTAAGATTTTCGGGACTGTTTTCCCTTCCGCGCGCCGGCGGATTTGAGGGCTTTTCCTGTCTCGGCGGCGATCATATCGCCCATCTTGGAAGTGGAGAGCGCCCGGCCACGCCCTGCGATCTCCGCGGTGTGCGCGCCGCGTTTGAGGATGCGTTCAACCGCTGTCTCCACCGCCTCTGCCGCCCGCTCCATCCGGAAGGAGAACCGCATCATCATGGCCGCGGAAAGGATCGCCGCCACCGGGTTGGCCTTGTTGCGGCCGGCAATATCGGGCGCGGAGCCGTGAATGGGCTCGTAAAGGGCCGTGCGCTCGCCAAGGCTCGCGGAAGGCAGAAAGCCTATCGAGCCCGCAACCATGGCGGCTTCGTCACTCAGTATGTCCCCAAACATGTTGCTGGTGAGGATTACGTCGAAGCTGGTGGGGCGGTCGATCAACTGCATCGCGCAGTTGTCCACGTAGATGTGATTCAGCTCCACATCCGGATAGCTGCGGCTGATGCGCGTTACCACTTCTCGCCACAAGCGCGAGGTTTCGAGCACGTTTGCCTTGTCCACAGACGTTACTTTGCGCCGCCTCATCCGTGCAAGTTGAAAGGCGCGATGGGCTACGCGCTCCACTTCGTGCTCGCGATAAACTTCGGTGTTCACGCCCATACGCTCGCCATTTTTGGCGAAAATCCCGCGCGGATTGCCGAAATAGATTCCTCCCAGCAGCTCCCGGACAATAATCAGGTCCGTGCCCTTCACGTATGCTGGTTTTATCGCTGAAAAATTAACTAATGAGTCGAGTACCTTGACGGGCCGCAGGTTCACGAAGAGGCCTAACCGCTGCCGAATCTGAAGCAGTCCCTGTTCGGGGCGGGATTCCTGACGATTTGTGTCCCATTTTGGGCCGCCGACCGCCCCGAGGAGAATCGCCTGGGCATTATTACACACCGCGACCGTCTCAGCAGGGAGCGGCGATGCCGTAGCATCAATCGCGCTGCCGCCGATCAGTCCCGTTTGGAATCGGAAGGTGACCCCGTCCGCCGACTCGACGACTTTGAGGACCTTCAGCGCCTCAGCGATAACCTCGGGGCCGATTCCGTCGCCGGGTAATAAGGCTATTCGAAAGAGTGCTTGCATAGTATCCGCGATATCAGTGTACCGCGGCCTGCGGGAAAACGCAAGCGTTTTCTTAAGCTTAGACGGAGCTTCCTTTTTGTTGTACACGGGATTTTTCGTCCAACTGCTTGGGATGAGAGCAGTTATGCGCTGCGCCG
>JBOGJW010000381.1:0-6511 GCA_050745245.1 Terriglobia bacterium
CAGCTTGGTCTGCGCTTGACGTTCTAATTCAGGGAGCGGGCGTCGCATCTTCATGAATAGCATGATGAGACTTGGGAGCCGGTTATTTCCGTTCGGACCGGGCGGCGCGGTGCAGCTTGCAATCACCGCTTGCCTTCTCTTCGCGGTGATCCCGGCGCTTGCCCAACAGGCGCCGGATACGATCTATTACAACGGCGTGATTATCACGATGTGGAAGGCGCATCCGATAGTCCAGGCTGTTGCGATCCGGGGCGACCGGTTTATCAGCGTCGGTTCCGATCCCGCCGTTCTCCGCACGGAAGGTCCCGCGACGGTCAAGATCAATCTGGATAAGAGATGTGTCCTACCCGGACTCATAGATAGCCATTGCCATCCGATCGCGGCGGCCCTCGCCGAAGAGCACGGCGTGATCCCACCCTTGCACACGATCCCGGAGATTCAGGCTTACATCCGCCACGAAGCGGCCAGCTTACCTGCCGGCGAAGTAATCCGAGTTCCCCACGTACTTGTGACGCGGCTCAAGGAACGGCGCTATCCGACCCGTGCGGAACTTGACGCGGCGGCCCCCGGCCGCGCGGTGGTAGTGGATAACGGCTATGCTTCCGTGCTGAGCTCCGTCGCTCTGAAGGACGCCGGCATCTCCCGCGATACGCCTCAGCCGCCGAACGGAAGAATCATTAAGGACGCGCAGGGTTACCCCACCGGCCTCATTCTCGGCGCCCGCGAGTTGCTGGCACGGCTCACGGCTGGGCCGCCTATCACCGCCCGAGACCGTCTCTGGGCTCTTCGAGCGATGGAGCATCACTACAATGCCGTAGGCATTACGAGCATCATTGACCGGGCGGAAGGGCCGGAAGGATTTCGCACCTACCAAGAGCTTGAGCGTAGGGGACAGCTCACGGTCAGGAGCTACGTCACTTACGTCATCGCCGCCCAGGGGACGCCGGAACAGGTTCGAAAGCAGATCCTGCAGATCCCCTTTGTGACGGGCTGGGGCGACGACCTCTACCGCGTCGGATCACTCAAAACGTTTGTGGATGGCGGGATTACCATTGGAACCGCCTATCTGAGGAAGCCGTATGGAACAAACACGAAAATGTATGGCTACGAAGACCCGTCATTCCGCGGCATCCTGCAAGTGCCGGAAGCGAATTTGATCGCTATGGCGAAAACTGCCGATCAGCTTGGCTGGCAGATGACCGCGCATACTACTGGAGGCGGCGCTACGGACCTTCTCCTGGATGCCTACGAGGCGGCCAACACAGGAAAGCCTGTCCGTGACCTGCGGTTTAATGTGACCCATGGCGATTTCCCGGACCCACATGCGATCAAACTTTCCCGGAGATTGGGAGTTTCGTTCGATTGCCAGCCGGCCTGGCTTTATCTGGACGGACCGGCGATCAAAAATGTGCTTGGGCCCGCACGAATGGCCAACTTTCTCCCATTGCGGTCGTTGTTTGATGCGGGCATCGTCGTCGCCGGCGGGTCCGATCACATGATTGGGTTCGATCCCAAAACCTCTACGAATCCCTATGATCCTTTCCTCGGAATGTGGATTGCCATTACGCGGAAGACCGTGGATGGGACGGTGCTGAATCCCGCGCAACGCATCACCCGCCAGGAAGCGTTGAAGATGTACACGCTGAACGGCGCTTATCTTTGTTTCGAAGAGAAAGAGAAGGGTTCCATCGCACCCGGCAAGCTGGCGGATATGGTGATCGTTTCGAAAAACTATCTGTCGTGCCCGGTTGACCAGATCAAGGATATCCACGCCTTATTCACAATACTGGGGGGTAAGGTGGTTTATAACAGGCTGAATGGGGATATCCACTAACCCCTACCGGTTGTGGTTTGATGACGAGCAGCCCGGAGCCGGCTGGACAATGGAACTGTAAGTGACTGGTTCCACAGCCACTGCTTGCTGCGCAAGCCGGAAACCCAGCTTGCCTCGGCTGCGCGACCGGCGTCGATTGAACCGGAAGGTGAACGCTTCGAGGTAATAGTCCAAATGTTCGAAACTGACCGCCCCCTGATGGGTGCCCAGCAGCCATCGCTTTACCATGGAAATCGATCTGAAATGTAGTGAAAACTCGGCCATAGCCTAAACTGATTCTAAAAGGCTTAACCGAAATCTACCCCGCTTACTGACGAACTTGGGTTAGCGGTCCGCCCCGAGGCGGATGGAGGGATTCTCGAGGAGCGGTCGACATGGCGTTTCGCTTCCAGGTGTCAGGGCGGAGCAGTTGCGACCTCGGCGCGGGGCGAGACTTCGCAGATCGCAAGGCGCGTCACCCAATCGGCGTTTTCGAGGTGCTCTCTCATCGCCTTTCGGGCCTTTCCGGGATTGCGCTCCTGAATAGCGTGAAAGATCTTCTGGTGATCCCGGAGGGTATTGGGGTACACGTTGGCCACGACGGTGTTGGCCTGGAGCACTTTCGCTAGGTGAGCGGAAATCATGCGCCACACCGCCTCGCCCAAGGAGTTCTTGGACGCCGCCGCGAGGGCCGCGTGAAAGGCCATATCGGTATTGCAGTCCACCGTGTTATGACTCTGTAATTCCTCGGAATATTGCCCTAGCGCTCTCTCCATGGCATCCAAATCTGCCGGGCCGGCTCGTTCCGCTGCCAATGAAGCCAATCCGACCTCCACAATCAGGCGAAACTCGAGAAGCTTATCGGCGCCTTGCGTTTGGATCTGGCGCAAAAAGTAGTCGGCGCTGAGCATGGCGGCGGAGGATGCTTCCAGCACGACGGCGCCGATTCGGGGACGCGTTCTCACCAGGCCCAGCGATTCCAGCGCTTTCATGGCTTCCCGCACGCACGTCCGGCTGACGCCTAACATCGCCATCAACTGCTTTTCTGTCGGTAATTTCTTCCCGGGCGCAAACTGGCCATTTTTTATCTGATCAAGGACATAGTCGATGACCTGGGAGGTGAGCGTCCGTCTTTGGAGCATATAAAGTATGATAGCACGAAAGACCGCAGAGTTATGGCTGCTGGACTCACTCAGAGTTCACGGATGGACTGGATGAGAGAAGCGAGGTTCCGGGAAACACCGACGGAACACGCACCAGGATGCGGAAAAACGCGGTTGGGCGCCGGCAGCGGCGACTTTACATCGCCACAAATGTAAGTCTTCTTAATAGTCGGGTGGCCGCATAAGGTCGCCGCTATACGCTTTTCCGCAGCCTGTCGGGGGCGTGCGATGCCCCTGCCTGGCGCCTATAGAATCAAACACCGCCTGATCGCATTCATAAAGGTCCCGCAGGCGCGCCGGGACGGATCCGGACAGGTAAGGAACGCCCGCCCTCACGGTCATTTTCGGCATGATCCGATGCTTCCCCTTCCGCCGGTCAAGGTTCGTATCTAAATATTCAAATTCCCCCTCCTCAAGATCGAAAATAAACAAGTCTGCCGCAGAGCCAATTCGCAGCGTTCCCCTCGCAGGCTCGAGCTCCAAAATCCTTGCAGGCGCCGAGGTCGTCTTCACGATGACCTCCGGCAAGCTCATTCCCAGGGCAAGAAATTTTGACATCACGCCGGGGAGGGTAACATTCAAAGGCTCCGTGACGCAGTACCGGTGAAGATCCGTGCTCAGGGTATCAGGGAGAAAGCCATCCTCGAACGCCCTGGAGGCGGATTCCCACGAAAAGCTTCCGCAACCGTGGCCGACGTCAAAGATGATCCCCCGGTCTCTAGCCGCTGCGACCTCAGGTATCATTCCTTTGCCGCCCGGCGCAAGCAAACCGTTGCTGTTGCCGTGCAAGCAATGGGTCACGATGTCGCCGGGGCGCAATCGCCGCAGAATCTCGCGCTCGGGCGCGCTGGCGCTGATGTGTACCATCAACGGCGAATCTGCCAGCCTCGCAGCTTCGATCGCCTTATCCAGAGCGGCGCTGGGATGAGTCCCGGTCATGCTGCCGATGCGTACTTTAACGCCCACGGCCCTGTCGCGATGCTTTTCAATGACCGCGGCAGTTTCCGCCGGGCGGGCGTATCTCAGATCAAGTAACTCCTCGGCGAAAGGAGCGTGCAAGCCGAGGCAGGAAACGTGCACGAAGGCGAGCAAGTTTACCCGCGCGGCCTCCATGGCCGTCCGCCGAAATTCCGGAAAATTTGCGAAGCCCGCGGTGCCCGCGTCTACGGCTGTAGTCACACCGTGATTGAGGCCAACGTCAGCATCGATCCCGTAAAGGCCCGCCTCGTACCAGTGGCCATGCAGGTCGATCAGTCCAGGGCAGAGGAACAGTCCGCTGACCTCGCGGACGTCGGGGCAGCGCGCGGCATCAACCGAGGGTCCGACCGCGGCGATCTTGCCGCTGCTGATCGCTACGTCGCCGACCAGATCCAGCCCCTCTGACGGATCGATGATATGAGCTTTGCGAAACAGCAGATCAAAAGGCATCGGCGTTTTCCATCTGCCCGGTGGCCACAGCGCGGTAAAACACCATGACCACCTGCAGTGACTTTACGCTATCCTCGGCCGGAGGCCACGGAGCCCGCTCTTCTCGAATACTGCGGCAAAACTCCTCCACTTCCGCAGTGAGGCCGGCCAGCACTCGGCTCGCGTGCGGCTCGGTGGTGTAGAACGCCTTCTCAATGTGCGAGTGCGGAGTCTGGATTTCATACCCTTTCCACGTATGTACCCTTAGAGTGCCCTTGGAACCCACCAGCTCGAGATCACACACCAGCGGATGTTCTGCCCTCATGAGAGCCAGAGAGATTTGCGCCGGCACGCCGCCCCTGAGGCGCAGGAAAATTTGAGCCATGTCCTCGACTGGACCATTGAAGTAGGGATTGGACGCGAAGCCGCCCACCTGCGCCACCTCGTCGTCCGCGAACCAGCGGACGCGGTCGATCAGATGGATGCCTGAAGTTAGTACGGCCCCGCCACCCGCCTGCCGCTTGTCCAGATACCAGCCGGGTAAGTTTAAGAAGCCAAAATGCTCGAGGAGACGGTCGTTGCACATCACGATCGAGCCAATCGCGCCATCGTCGATCCGGGCCTTCGCCTCCCGCAATTCGGGATAAAAGCGGTGCGTCATGCCCACGAACAGCGTTTTCCCGCTCGAGCGCGCGGCGTTCAGCATCTCGCGGGCTTCCTTCATGCTCGCGGCAATCGGTTTTTCCACCAGTACATGCTTGCCGCGCTCGAGGGCCGCCAGCGCAACTTCGCAGTGAAGCCACGTGGGGAGGCAAACGCTCACCGCGTCGATATCGGTTTCGAGAACACGCCGATAGTCGCTGTAGAAACGATATTTCGAAGTGAGCTCGGCGCAGGGCACCTGGACATCGGCGACTCCTGTCACTCGCACGCCGGAAACACGCTCATACGCTTGGGCGTGAAGACGGCCGGTATAGCCGAACCCGATGATGCCAACTTTTATGTCATTCATTGCGCGGGCGGGCGGCCGCGGCGGCCGGCCGTTTTTCGGCAAAGCTTAACAGGCTGAACCGGTTCGGCGCGGATAGCGGCGACTTTACGTCGCCGCAAGTGTAATTTTGTCAATGCTCTGGATGGCGGCGTAGAGCCGCCGCTACAACTTTTTCCGCACCCTGTTAAGGCAAGCCGAAGGACAGGATATTCGGGCCTACTGCTAAGGCTATATACTGCTTGCCCCTCAACATATAGGTTATTGGAGAGGCTTTGTTTTCTCCGTTGGCCGGGAAATGCCAGAGGGCTTTCCCGCTGCGGGCGTCAAAGGCGACGAAATCTCCGGCCGGGTCGCCGTAAAAGATCAAGCCTCCAGCTGTCGCCAGCACGCCGGCATCTCTTTTGCCCTCGGCAGGCCCCTTTTGCCGAACCTGCCAGACGAGCTTGCCGCTGTCAATCTCCAGCGCGCGGAGGTACTTTTTCGCAACCTCGGCGGATGTCTGTCCCGCGTTGCCGCTGCGGGCCGAAAGCTTTACGCTGCACTGCTCCAGCGCCACAACGTAGTAGAGCCGGGTCGCCGGGCTGAACGCGGTCGCGTTCCAGTTTGTCGCAACTTCCGGGCAGACCATCGCCTGATCAGGCAGAAGCTGCGGCCGGCCATCCGCGCCGATGCCGCTCGCCCAGTTTACGCGTACAAACGGCCTTGCCATCAGAACATGACCGTTCGTCCTATCCAGCACATAAAAGAAGCCATTACGGTCCGCATGAAGCAGGAGCTTTCGTTCGCCCCCTTGGTATTGCGTATCAACCAGCACCACGGGCTCGGTGGTATCCCACGAATGCACGTCGTGAGGAGTTGTCTGGTAATACCACTTCATCTTGCCGGTGTCGGGATTCAGGGCCAAAATGCAGTCGGTGAACAGATTATCTCCCGGCCGGGTGCTGGCGTCGTAATCCGGGAAGGGAGTGGCGGTGGTCCAGAACAGCGTGTCTGTTTCCGCATCGTAGGAGCCCGTGAGCCACGTTGAGCCGCCGCCGTCGACCCGGGGATTTCCACCCCAGGTCTGAGCGCCCGCTTCTCCCTTTCCGGGAATCGTCCAGCGCCGCCACAATCGCTCGCCGTCCGAAGCCCTGTAAG
>JBOGJW010000382.1:0-7555 GCA_050745245.1 Terriglobia bacterium
CGGTTGGCGTCGGGGTATGGCAAGCGGCGAAAGAACGCTGCATTCGCTAGGCTGAAAATGGCCGTGTTCGCACCAATTCCGAGCGCAAGGGTAAGGACGGCGACGGCGGTGAAGCCGGGATTGCGGCGAAGCTGGCGGATGCCGTAGCGGAGGTCCTGGATCAGAGCTTCTACGAACCGTGCCGCACCCACATCCCGGCATTCTTCTTTCACCTGGTCAAGCCCTCCAAATTCTAGCCGCGCGCGGCGTTGCGCCTCTTCCGGCGTCATCCCCGCCGCGATGTAATCCGCAATCTGCTGCTCCAGGTGAAACCGGAGCTCGGCATCAAGCTGTTTTTCAGTTAACGCTCTCCGGAAAACCCGCTGATACCAGCGCACGTTCTGCTCCCGCCCTGTTCGTTTGACTACTCAGCCGTTTGGAGGATCAGCGCGACCGCGCCGGTCAGCCGCTCCCAGTTCTCAACCTCGCTCTGCAATTGCTTGCGCCCTTTGCGGGTGAGCGAGTAGAACTTCCCTTCACGCCCTGTCTCTGTGACCTTCCATTCCGCCTTGAGCCAGCCTCGGTCTTCCAGGCGGTGGAGCGCGTGATAGAGCGACCCCTGCTGAAGCTGGAAGAAGTCGCGCGAGATCTGCTGAATCCGCTGCGCAACCCCGTAGCCATGAATCGGCCCGAGCGCCGCGATCTTCAGGATCAGCATGTCCAGGGTTCCCTTCAGAAATTCCGCTCTCTCTTCGCTCATAAGCACACCTCGAAGTCCTACCTATACTCTTTCGGCGGCTAAATGTCAAAGCGGAAAAGGGCCAAGGCAGAATATGGCGGGTCGGACCTCACCGGCGTGCTGTATCCGCACTACCGCCATTGAAACGATCCGCTGGGGTCCAGTCAGGCCAAAGATGGATTCCCGCTTTCGCGGGAATGACTTTCCGTATGCGTTGCGGATGAGCAGGGGCTCGCTCGCGGGTATTCATCCGGGCTATACGCTCATCGGCCGTCGTCGCCGCCCCGAACACAAATAGCGGCCGCACGCGCCAGGCGACACGCCGGGCGAATCCCTCCGTGACGTGACATGGCAAAACCGGCGACGGGCCGGCTGGGGATTCTGGCATTTGTGAACGGAGACGGCTCGGATGCCGGGAAGAAGGTTTTTGGGGCGCTGATGCAGTGCGCGTGGCACCGTGACGTCGGCGGAGAGGATGTGTTCCTGACATACTTGTCCGACGGTCTCACGCGTAACCTGCGCTGGCCAGCAAGATAGGCGAGAGGACTCAAGCTGTTAAAAACATGGGTGGGCCCAGCAGGATTCGAACCTGCGACCAACGGATTATGAGTCCGCCGCTCTAACCGGCTGAGCTATGGGCCCGAAGACGCTTTTGATTTGCCCGCCCTTGATTTCCGCCCGATTTTTGCCGCTTCGCTGGCGCTGGGTGCGGGGCCATGATGGCCCGCCGTCCGGCGCGCTCTCCTGATTCTATCGGAAACGCGCCGCCTGCGGCAGTACCATCCGTAGGTTCCAGCGATCTTTTCCAACCTCGCCTGGCGAATTCCTTCTCTCCCGGCGATTCGCTTTCTTGCCCGCCGACTTCGTTTCTGGCTAAATCTTGAATTTCAAATTTCAGATTTGAGATTCGGCGCGACGGAAATATTAAATTTTCCAAGCACTTGCTGGGGGGCCAACGGACGCGATTGCGGTATCATCCAATTAGCAGGGCGGAGAAACGCGCCGACGGCCCACGCAGGGGCCTGCGCGGCAGGAGAGGCTATGCATCTCGGATTGAGACGAGCTTGCTCGAAGACGGCGATTTGCTGGGGCATAGCGCTGGCGCTCGCGTGCCTGCCTTTGCCGGGGCGGGGCCAGAGCTCCCAGCAGCCTGCGGCGTCCCAAAAGGACGCGGACGTGAAAACGCCGGCGGCGCTGGCCAGCATCCATATCCAGTCGTCACTGGTGCAAGCGCCGGTGACGGTGCTCGATCCCTCCGGGCAGTTCGTTGAGAATCTCAGCGAAGGCGACTTCCACGTGCTCGATAACGGCGTGCCGCAGCGCATCGCAAAATTCGGCCTCGCCCAGGAGCCTGTCGCGCTGGTAATCGTGGTTCAGAACAACCGCGGCGTGGCCCCGCTGCTCGACCAGGTGAAGCCGCTGGGGGTGCTCTTCTCAGACCTGCTGGTGGGACATAAGGGCGAAGCGGCAGTCATTACTTTCGACGACGACGTCGACGTCGCGCAGAACTTCAGCAGCAGCCCCGACGTGCTCACGCACACGCTTCAGCACATCACTAGCGACGGCAGCAAGGTAAGGTTGAATGACGCGCTCGGGCGCGCGATCCTGATGCTCGCCAAGCGGCCCACCGCCGAGCGGCGCGTCATCATCGCCTTCTGCGAAGGGCTCGACCGGGGCAGTGAGACCACGCAAGACGAAATTGTCCACGCCGCCACCAACGCCGAAATCGCAATTTACGGGCTGCAGTTTAGCCGGCTTCAAGCGTTCCTGCACAATCAGCAGGAGCCGCAGCCCATGAGCCCGCTGGTACGAAACATGGCGCAGCCAGCGCCCCAGGAGAGGCCGCAAACGCCTACGTCGGTCCAGACCTACAACAACCCGATGAACATCCAGGCGCTGCCGCTGATTTCCGGGGCGGGTGAGGCGGCGCGAGGCGCGCTTCCCGGAAAGAATCTGATCGAAACCTACGCGGCCTACACGGGCGGGACAACGTATACCCACTGGAAAGCGAATGATCTCCAGAAGCAGCTCACGCGGATTGCGTTGGAGGTGAACAGCCAGTACGTGCTCGCCTACGTCCCCAGCACGCTTCGGCAGCCCGGCTTCCACCGCCTCCAGGTCCAAGTGAGCGAGCCCAAGCTCAAGGTGCGCACCCGCGCCGGATATTTCGACCTGGGTAACGCGCCGCGCACGGCGCCCCCGCGCTGAACGCTTGCCGATTCACTTGTCACTGTATTTAAACACGAGGGAATTGTGGAGGGCGCGTGCTTCGGCATCGAGCTGTGAAGCGTGCAATTCCGCAAGGCGGGCGAAAGCGGACTGCGCCGCTTTATTTTCGCCCTCGGCACGCAGCGCACTGCCCAGCAAGTAAAAGACGGCAGGCTCGCCGGGATTCAAATCAGCAGCCCGCCGGAGCAGTTGCACCGCCGCTCCATCATGGCGCAGCCGCAGGTTAGCCTTTCCCAGGTAAAAATAAACGCCCCAGGAGCCGGGATTCGCGGCGCGCGCCCGCTCGAGATAAGAAACGCCTTCCGCATACCCTCCACTATCAACCAGCACAGCGCCAAGGAAGTAGGCCGCGGCGCTGTCCTGCGGGTCCCCGGCGAGCGCGAGGCGAAGCTCCTTTTCTGCATCCTGATAACGCCTCAGGCTGATGCAGGCCTTGCCGAGCTCGCGGTGGGCGCCGCGGAACGACGGGTCAGTGCGCAGTACGGCACGGTACTCCCCGACGGCTTCGTCGAAGCGGCCGGCACCATAGTACGCCCTTCCAAGAAGGAAATTCGCCTGAGCCGGTGTCGCGCTCGAGCCGAGGAGTTTGGCAAAAGCGGCCTTCGCCGCTTCCCTCTGTCAGCTGCGCGCGCAGGCGACGCCTAGCAAGTAGAGCGAGGCGGGATTCGGGCGCTGCCTGACGGCAGCACTCAGCAACCCGATCGCAGCGCGTTCTTGACCGGTGTAGATCTGGCACGTGGCGAGCAGATTCAGTGCCTGGAGATTTGTGCCATCAGTCCTGCGCAGGCGGGCGAAAAGGGGCAGGGCGTGGCGGTAATCATCCTCCTTGAAGTACGCCAAGCCGAGATTGAGCACGACGCGCGAATCGCCCGGGGCCAGCCGCCCAGGTTTCCGCCCCATTGGTTGAAGTGCAGCGGAGGCGTTGGGGTCTGCGATGCCGCCGGCAGAAGATCGCCGCTGGGCCCGTGGGTGTTGAAGTACGGGTTGGCGTCGAAGGCAGTATTGCGGTCGAACTCCCGTAGAATATCAGCATTTTTGGATGCCCGCCGCCACCGCCATCGGCGTCACCCCCGCGAAAGCGGGGGCCCATTAATGAAGTGGATTCCCGCTCCCCCGCCTGCGCGGAGGACAAGCTTCGCGGGAACGACTGTAAATGGCGTTTGGTTGCGGCCGCAAGGCCGCGCTGCGCTACGGCTCAATCTTGTACAAACCGCTGCCGTGGGCCGGAAGCTCGTGGAAGTACGCGCCGGAGTGCCTCCCTTCGTCCTTGCGCGCCCACAGATCGCGCACCGCGCAGTTGCCATGCATCCCAAGTTCATTCCAGGTCACTTTCACCGGTGCGGGTGAATCGGCCAGGTTAAACAGCGCCACGTATTTGCCCCGGCTGCCCGGAATACTAGCCTCCCAGGCAATCTGCTGGCCGCGCGCGTAAGTCTGGCGATTATCAAAGCTGTGCTGGTCGACCGCAAGCACTTCAGGATTAGTGAACAGCGATAGCGTGAACGGATCGAGGCTGGGCAGGTCCGCGCCAATCATCAATGGCGAGCGGAAGATGAACCACAGCGTCATCAGCGTGCGCTGCTCGTCGTGGGTGAGGCGGGTGGCGCGCGGGGCATCGGCAAAACCGCGAATGCGCAGCCGCCCCAGCGGGAGCATATCCGCATCGGGCCAGTGGTTTGGGCCAACGTAGGGCGCCCACAGGCGGCAGTAACCGAACTGGTTCGCCACCTGGCCCCAGTTGTCCCACATGTCGCCCGAGATGCGCCAGAGCTGCGAGTAATATTCGGCGTTGCTGCCGTCGGCAAGCGCCGTGGGCCCGGGCGAGAGGCTCAGCACCATGGGCCGTCCCGTCGCGGTCATGGCACGGCGCAAGGCCTCGATTTCGGGCGCATGGTAAAGCTCGCCGTATGGATTCGCGGCGTTGCTCATATCATCCGCTTTGATGTAATCGACATCCCAGCTCGCGTAGAGCTTGGCGAGCGAGCGATAGTAGGCCTGCCCGGCCGGTTTCGAAACATCAACTCCGTACATTGCCTTTGACCACGAGCAGTCGTTCAGGCGGTTGGCGATATCGCCAGCGCGGGCGTTCGTCCCGAGCACCGGCAGGTTGCGCTCGACGGCGGCGCGAGGAATGCCCCGCATGATGTGGATTCCGAACTTGAGCCCCTTGCTGTGAACGTAATCGGCGAGCGGCTTGAAGCCGCGCCCGCCCGCGGCGGAAGGAAAGCGGTTGAGCGCCGGAACGAGCCGCCCGTAACGATCCATTGCCGGAGTCCCATGCACTTGCCCGCTGGGATAGTACCAGTAGTAATCCACCACAATGTACTTCCAACCATAGAAAGCAAGATGCGCCGCCATGTAACCGGCGTTGGCCTTTACTTCCTGTTCGTCGACGTCGCCGCCGTAGCAGTCATAGCTGTTCCATCCCATGGGAGGCGTTGGAGCCAGGATAGCGAAGGATTTCGCGGCAGGAGATTTCTCGCTGGTATCCTGAGCGCGCGGCCGCGCCACGGCGGCCCAAAGGACGAGCGTCACAAGAACAGCGGCAACTTTCCAGGCGTGTCTCATTCGCCTCCTTTTTGGCGGGAAGTGGTAGCGCCAGCCTTCGCGACGGTTCGTGCGGTCCAAGCGTCAGCGCCGGGAAGCCGGCGGCGTGAGCTTCCTGATCCAGAGGTTGCGGTATCGCACCGGGTGATGGTGATCCTGAAGGCGCAGCGGTCCGGTGGAGACGCCTGGCTCATAGGGCGGCCTGTGTTTATTCTCGGTGGGACCGGTGAGCGGGGCGTAGTCCTGCACCAGCACTCCGTTCTGTAATACGGTCACATACGCGGGCCGGTACAGAACGCCGTTCGGAAGAAAGCGCGGCGCGCGGAAAATAATGTCGTAGGTCTGCCACTTACCCGGCGGCCGGCACGCGTTTACGAGCGGCGGATATTGCCCGTAGATCGCTCCGGCCTGGCCGTCCGGGTAGGTCTTGCTGCGATACGAATCGAGCACCTGCACTTCGTACAGACCCTGCAGAAACACGCCGCTGTTGCCCCGATTCTGATCCTCGCCGGTTGGAGGCGTAGGCGTGGCCCACTCGACGTGCAGTTGGAAATCGCCGAACGTTTGGCCGGTCTCAATATCGCCCTTTCCCGGCGCAACTTGGAAGTAGCCGCTGCCCACCGTCCATCGCGCCGGTCCGCCCTTGACGGATTTCCAGTTGGAGAGGTCGCGGCCGTTGAAGAGGATAATCGCGTCGGAAGGCGGCCGCCCAACATGATCCTGCGTGCTGCACTCACCCGGGGTGATTACTGCCGGCGCAGGACGGTTGCGGTCATTCGGCGGATACTTGAATACCGCCTCCTGGCCGGCAAGAATCGCCGCGACGCTCACAATCGCGACCAGCGCGGCTCCCGCTATTCTCGCAGTGTGTCGCATGGAAACCCCTCCGTGAGAGTTGGCGGATTTAAGATGTGCAGCGCCGGCTTTACGGCGCCGCAACCGAGAGCGGAAGAAGCGGTAGCCAAATTGGTTGACGAACAAAAAGCCTCACGCAAAGGCGCAAAGCCCCAAAGAAAATAAAAGAGTTCCACTTTGCGCTTCTTAGCGCCTTGGCGTCTTTGCGAGGGGCTGTTAATTTTTTCCACGGCTTCGAAGGCTCTTAACCGTGTGACACGCCGACCGGCGTCCGCTCATTGATCTTCGAAATGATGCAGGTCCAGACGGATCGCGGCCCGGTCGGCTATATCCATCACGCTGGCGGCAGCCACGCCAATAGCAACTACAAGAGCATCGCTGATCTCATCCCGCGTAACACCTAGCTCGACGGCCTTCCGGATGTGCCCTTGAAGGCAGCCCTCGCACTGCGCGATGGCGGACGCCCCAATCGCAATCAGCTCCTTCGTTTTCAAGTCAAGCGCAGTCGGCGTGTAATAGCTTTCTTTGTAAAACTTCAGGTAAATATTGCGAAATCTTGGGTCAATCATGCTCATGGAGGCGGGGGGCTTCTTGTTTTTCTGCGCCCTCTGTTTGGCCATCAGCTCGTCGCTCCTTGAAGGCTCGCGCCGTTTAATTTACAGCGTCCGGCGTGGTTGAGGTTGTATCCAAAGCATCTTAGCACAGGCGGCTAGAGTTAACGTCACTCCTGCGGTAGCGCCGGTGTGCCCACCGGCGCTTCTCGGTACTGAGACATCGCTGCTACAGCCCAAGCCGCGGAGTTACAAAACAACGCTCAGTTTCGGGCGCTGAACGCAGCGGCGGGTTTATCCCGCCAGCCGCGAAATGGCGGCGTAAAGCCGCCTCTACACGCCGTAATCTGAGGCATTACTGCTTTTGCTTTACGATGTCTCTTCAAACACCGGCGCCGTTTCGGCCGAGGCTGTCTCGCTTACCACGAGCTCGGGAATCTCGAAGGAAACGCACGTGCCAGCGCCCGGCTGGCTATCGACTTTAAAAGCGAATTGCGAGCCGAAGAGCACCCGCAGGCGTTCCGTCACATTGCGAATGCCGATGCCCGAGCCGTAATTTCCGCTGCGCTTGCCGGGTGGAATGCCCACGCCGTTATCCTTCACCTCCAGCGTCAGCCGGTGATTTTTTCGCGACGCGCGCAGCGTAATGACACCT
>JBOGJW010000383.1:0-3600 GCA_050745245.1 Terriglobia bacterium
TTCGATGAGTATGAGATCGAGGCTCGGGAAGCGGCGAAGCAGAAGGCTCGCGGCCTCGAGGTTAACGGAGGCATCCTCGCGGATGGCCGTGTGCGGGCAGCCGCCTGTTTCGACACCGATGATGCGCTCCGGCGGCAGCACGCCGCGCCGCGTGAGGAACTCAGCGTCTTCCCGCGTATAGATGTCGTTGGTGATTACGGCGAGGTCGCGATCATTTCGCAGAGCGTTGCACAGCGCCTCCACCAGCGCGGTCTTGCCCGAGCCGACCGGCCCGCCAATGCCAATCTTCACAAGTTTGGAAGTCACGATCGGAATAGCCTCCCATCAATGGTCGCGTGGCGCATGGCAGCGGCTTCAAGCGCAGGGGTGAAATTCCAGAGCTGCTCCGGGCGGCCGTGTTGAGATTCCTCCGCTAACCGCTCAATCAGCGGGCCAACGTTCCAAAGGATCGTCTGGCCAGCCAACTGGCCCTGTGGCAGCAGCCGGAGAGACGCGCCCACCAGCGCCGCGCTCGCGGCATAAAGGAGCGCGCAGGCCGTCTCCCGTCCCGGCCATCCTAGGATGCCGCCGAGCATCCCAAAAACCACGGCATGATGACCGGGGGTGAAGTCACTTTTCACCGCCTCATCGAGCGCTGTCAGAAGACAGTCGCGGGTGAGATGAGCCGCGATTCGGAGCGTCTGCCGGCCCATCTGGCGGCTAGCGGCCCGCAGCTCCTCCGCAACTTTTATTGCGTCGAGCATTTCGTCCAGGGCCAGACAGGAATCGAGATCGCCAGCGCGGGCGGATGCCGCGGCGCACAGCGCGGCCACGGCATCTATGGGCGCGGCGGACCCTTCCAGATAAGTTCGAAGAAGCGCCTCCACCTGGTTTGCGTCGCGCACCGCGCCGGCCTGGACGTAAGATTCAAAACCCAACGAGTGCGCGTAGGCGCCGGCGGGGAAAAGCCCGTCCGCGAATTGGAGCAGGGTTACGGGTAATTGCATCGAATTTTCGGAGCTGTGGTGTATGGCCCTTCGGTCCGCGACAACTGATGAACATGACCCCACGCCTGCCCCAAGCAGCGGTCGCATTGTATCAGGGCACGACTTCAGTCGTGCCGATTCGGAGCGCAATACGAGCCCGGCTTTAGCCGCTGCTCTGGCGCTGCTACAACCGGGGCTGAAGCCCTCCCTTTCGGCGGCTCTACGGCACGACTGAAGTCGTGCCCTGATACACCGCCCTCGGGAGCATCTTCGGCCCTCCGGGCCTCTAATCGTTGTCTACCGCGCGCAATCCCGCAGTCAACCGCCAATCAAAACAGAAAATACCGCTGCGCCATCGGCAGCACTCGCGCCGGCTCGCACGTCAGCAGTTCTCCATCGGCGCGAACCTCGTAGGTCTCGGGGTCAACCTCAACCCGCGGCAGCGCGTCATTGTTCACCATATCGCGTTTCGTCAGACCCCGGCAGCGGTTCACGGCGACGGTCCTCTTCTTGAGGCCCAGCCGGGCGGGCACGCCGGCCTTGAGCGCCGCCTTCGAAACGAACGTCAGCGAGGTCGCGTGCAGAGCGCCGCCAAAGCTCCCGAACATAGGCCGGTAAATCACCGGCTGGGGCGTGGGAATTGACGCGCCGGGATCGCCCATCGCCGCCCATGCGATAAGGCCTCCCTTGATCACCAGCTCGGGCTTAACGCCGAAGAAGGCGGGCTTCCACAACACGAGGTCCGCGAGCTTTCCGGCCTCGACAGAGCCAACTTCGTGCGCGATGCCGTGGGCAATGGCGGGATTAATGGTGTACTTCGCCACGTAGCGCCGCGCCCGCAAATTGTCATTCTCGGATTTCTCGCCGGGCAGCGCGCCGCGCTGGAGCTTCATCTTGTCCGCCGTTTGCCAGGTGCGGATGATGACTTCGCCGATCCTGCCCATCGCCTGGGAATCTGAAGACATCATGCTGATGGCGCCAAGGTCGTGCAGGATGTCTTCGGCTGCAATCGTTTCGGCACGGATGCGCGATTCCGCGAAGGCGATATCTTCCGGCACCGACGGGCTCAGGTGATGGCAGACCATCAGCATGTCGAGGTGCTCGTCGAGAGTGTTCACGGTAAAAGGCATCGTCGGGTTAGTGGAGGAAGGCAGGCAATTCGCCTCGCCGCAAACCTTGATGATGTCCGGCGCGTGCCCGCCGCCCGCTCCTTCGGTGTGGTAGGTATGAATGGTGCGGCCTTTGAAGGCGCGGATTGTATCCTGCACAAAACCGGCTTCGTTCAGCGTGTCGGTATGAATTGCGATCTGGACGTCGTACTCCTCGGCGACCGAGAGCGCGCAGTCGATTGCCGCCGGCGTACTTCCCCAATCTTCATGGAGTTTCAGGCCGAGCGCGCCCGCCTCGATCTGCTCGCGCAGCGGGGCTGGAAATGAGGCGTTGCCTTTGCCAAGAAAGCCGAGATTGACGGGGAAGGCATCGGCGGCTTCGAGCATGCGGTGGATGTTCCAGGCGCCGGGCGTGCAGGTGGTCGCCTGGGTGCCAGTGGCCGGGCCGGTGCCGCCCCCGATCATCGTGGTAAGCCCGGAAGAGAGCGCACTCCAGACAAGCTGAGGACAGATAAAATGAACGTGCGCGTCGATGCCGCCGGCGGTCAGGATTTTTCCTTCCCCGGCGATTACCTCGGTGCCCGCGCCGACAATCATCTCCGGCGTCACGCCCGCCATGATGTCCGGGTTGCCGGCCTTGCCGATGCCGGCAATCCGTCCCGCGCGAATGCCCACGTCGGCCTTGATGACGCCCCAATGGTCAAGAATGACGGCGTTGGTGACGACCGTGTCGAGGGCGCCGTCGGCGGCCGTGGCCGAGGCGGATTGCCCCATGCCGTCGCGCAGCACTTTGCCGCCGCCAAACTTTGCTTCATCGCCCGGCGCGGTAAGGTCCTTCTCGATTTCGATCAGCAGGTTCGTGTCGGCCAGCCGGATTCGGTCGCCTGTGGTGGGGCCGTAGAGGTCGGCGTACTGGCGGCGCGGAATCTGGAGGGTCATTTGTTTTCGAGGTAGCGGCGAGTTTATCCCGCCACATGCAGTGGCGGCGTAAAGCCGCCTCTACGAGCCCGTTCGAGCGCGCTCTCCCTGGCGGCTTCATTGGCGGGCCCATTCGTGAGGCCGTTGAGGCCGTAGACGCGCCCCAAGCCGCCCAGCTCAAGCAGCGCCACCGTCTTCACCTCGCCGGGCTCGAAGCGCGCCGCCGTCCCGGCCGGGATGTTCAGCCTCATTCCAAACGCCTGCGCGCGGTCAAAGCGCAGCGCGCGGTTTGCCTCAAAGAAGTGGAAATGCGAGCCCAGCTGGATGGGCCGGTCGCCTGTGTTCGCCACCTCCAGTTGAATGGTGCGGCGGCCGGGGTTGGCGATGACGGGATCTTCGGCGAGCAGATATTCTCCGGGAATCATGGAAGGCCTGTGCGTAGAGGCGGCTTTACGCCGCCATTCAGCGTGGCGGGATAAACCCGCCGCTACGGCCATTTAGCGTGGCGGGATAAACCCGCCGCTACGGCGATCCCACTACCTGATGGGGTGATGGATGGTCACAAGTTTGGTTCCGTCGGGGAACGTGCCTTCCACCTGCACCTGGTC
>JBOGJW010000384.1:0-6565 GCA_050745245.1 Terriglobia bacterium
AGCTCCAGGAGCGCTACAACGCTGAGTCCAAAAACCTCCTGCGCGACATGATTGACCAGGACCTCCTGGTTCAGAAGGCGAAGGACCTGAACATCAGCGCGGAGACGGAGCTGGTTCAGCGCCTGGATCAGATCCGGAAGCAGATGGGCCTTGCCAGCATCCAGGACCTGGAAAACGAGGTGGAGAAACAGGGGCTCATCTGGGAAGACTTTCAGGACAACATCCGCCGCGGGATCCTGACGCAGCACGTCATCGGCCAGGAGGTGGGCTCCCGCATCATGGTGACCCAGGCGGAAGCCAGAAAGTACTTCAACGAGCACCGCAGCGAATTCAAATCGCCGGCCGGCGTCGACCTGGCGGGAATCCAGATTTCGAGCCAGAAGTGGGGAGCGGCGGTCGCGCAGCAGCGGGCGAAGGACGCATACGCGATGCTCCAGAGCGGCGCGAAATGGCAGGACGTGCTCTCGAAATACTCGGACGGCCCCAACGCGAAGAACGGCGGCGACCTCGGCTTCTTCCAAGCGGGCTCGCTGCTGCCTGAGATCGCGAGCGCCATCAAGAATCTCGACCCGAACGATACGTCGAACATCATCAAGACCCAGTATGGCTACCTGATCGTGAAGCTGCTCGAGCGGCGCACGCCCGGCGCGCCCAAGTTCGAAGAAGTGCGCGAGCAGGTGATGAACGCGCTGTACGAGCAGCGGATGCAGCCCGCGCTGAGGTCGTATCTCACCACCCTCCGCAAGGAGAGCTACATTTCCCTTCAACCTGGCTTTGTCGATTCCGGCGCCGTCAATCCGGGAGCGATCGGCTCGGCGCAGGAAGTTGCGCAAGGCGGCGAGGAATGAAAGACGTTTTTGTGCGCGACCTGAAGGCCGGATGCCAGGTGGATTGCTCGTTTCTGCTGCTCAACAAGGAGCGGAAGATCGCGCGCAACGGAAGCGCGTATCTCGACCTGGAGTTCGGCGACTCCACCGGCTCGCTGCGCGGCAAGCTTTGGGACTGCGACCGCCTGAAGTTCGAGGCGGGCGTGGATGAGATTGTGATGGTCGCCGGCACGGTTGAGGACTACCAGGGCGTGCGGCAAATCGCCGTCCGCGCCATCCGCAAGGCGCCCGCAGACGGCGTAAGCCTGCTCGATTATCTCCCCCGTACCCGGCACGACCCGGAACAGATGTACACGGCGCTCATCGAGCGCGTGGGCCAGATCGCGGAGGATCCTCTGCGGCAACTCCTTTTGGCGGTGATGCAAGACCCGGTGATTGCACCGCGCTATAAGCTCGCGCCCGCCGCGATGTCGCTGCACCATGCGTTCCTCGGCGGCCTGCTGGAGCACGTCTCTTCGTTGTGCCAGCTTGCCGACAGCCTTTGCGACCATTACCCCCAGCTCGACCGCTCGCTCCTGATTACGGGCGTAGTGCTGCACGACGTGGGGAAGGTCGAGGAGCTGAGCTTCGACGGCTCGTTTCGCTACTCGACGCGCGGGCGGCTGCTGGGCCACATCGCCATCGGTCTTGAGTTGGTGCGCGAAAAGATGCGGTCGATCCCGGAGTTTCCTCAACCGCTGAAGGACCGCATCGAGCACCTCATCCTCTCGCATCACGGCAAGCTGGAATTCGGCTCGCCAAAGGAGCCGCTGTTCCCTGAAGCGCTCGCGCTTCACCTGCTCGATGAGCTCGATTCCAAGCTCGAAAGCATGCGCGCCCAGTACGCGGCCGACCACGAGCGCGCGGGCGAGTGGACCAGCCGCAACCGCTCCCTCGGCCGCGAGCTGCTGAAGTCTCCAGCCGGGAACGCGTAAAGGCTCCCGCCCGCGCTGCCGGAACCCCGGTGTAGAGGCCCGCCGGGAATCGCGCTGCGCATTCTTGGGCTTTCCCCGCAGCCATTACGATCCTGCCAAGATCCGGTCCGCGACCATGATAAAATGACCATAAGAAGGAGCCATTAAATGAAAAAGATGGCGGCGGGCGCGTTTAAGACACATTGCCTGGCGGTGCTTGATGAGGTGCAGGCGAAACGGCAGGCGGTGATCATCACCAAACGCGGAAAGCCGGTGGCCAAACTTGTGCCCGTTTCGAAAGATGAAGACGAGATTTTTGGATTTTTCCGCGGCAAAGGCAGGATCACAGGTGACGTTCTTTCCCCCGTGATCGAATGGCCGAGCTTTGAATGATCCTCGTAGATACGCACGTGGTCGTATGGCTGGCACTCGATCCGGCTCGCGTTTCTGCGAGAGCGACTGCTGAAATGCATGAGGCCCGGAAGCAGGCGCGCGGTTTGGCAATCGCTGGCATTTCGCTGTACGAGATCGCAGTCCTCGCGAGCAAAGAGCGTATCGCGTTGAACACGCGCCTGGAAGTCTTCCTCAGGGATGTTGAGATGCGGTTCGTGGTTTTGCCGATTACTTCGTCGGTGTGCATTTCAGCCGCCAATTTGTCGCCCGATTACCCGCGGGATCCCGTCGACCGGCTGATTGGCGCGACGGCATTGGCAGAAGGGCTGCCGCTCGTCACCGCGGATCGCGCGATTCAGCGATCGAGAGCCATCCGTACGATCTGGTGATTGGGGAACCAACTCTGGTGATGAACGCCGCCGAGATTCAGCGCATCCTGCCGCACCGCTATCCATTTCTGCTGATCGACCGGGTCACAGAGTTTGTACCCGCGCAGCGCATTGCGGGCGTGAAGACGTTCTCCGCCGGCGAAGCGTATTCTCACGGACACTTCCCCGGAGTAGGCGCAGTGCCGTGCGCGATCCTGCTTGAAATGACCACCCAACTTGGCGCCATCCTGGTGCTCGAGCAGCCGGAGATGCAGAATAAGATCGCCATGATCCTGCAAATCCCTTCGGCGCGGATGCACGCGCTCGCCTTCGCAGGCGACACAGTGCGCGGAGTTGCCGAGGTCATTAGGCTGCGCGAGAATTTTGGCGAGCTCGAAGGGAAGATTTATCGAGACAATGAGCTGATTGCGGAAGGGCGCGTGCGCTTCGCCATCGCGCCCGCAAGCGCCGCCGCCTCAGGGCGTGCGCTGTAGCACCGGCTTTACGCCGCAATGTGAAACGATTGTAAACGGCGCTTGATTGCGGCTCCGCCGCGCTGCGCTACTACACCGAAATAAATTGTCTAATCTGTCTCCATTGGCGCTGCATTTCATGCCAGACTGAGCGCGGAACAGGAGTATGCGCGCGAATTGGCCCGAAGCGATGACATGCGAATACCTGGCGAAAGCTCCGCTCCGGCGACGGCGCCAGGTGATCCGTGCAGAATCCCGATTGCAATGTTTTTTTCGGAACAAAGCCTATTGGTCGTTTAGAATCAATAAGAGGATAATTTGCTCGTCAGCAATCAGGCTGAGCCCATGATTTGATCGGACTTCTGCATATAGGCGATATAAAGGCGAAAGTGCTGTCGTGAGCCTAGAGAAAAGTCCCCGGCCTGTCACTTACCACTTGCTACTCGTCACTCGCCGCTGTCTCTAAATGTTCGATGAACTCAAAATCCGCGTCGTCAGCATCCAGCCGGCGCAGATTCTCGCGCCGATGGCGGGCATCACCGACACCGTCTTCCGGCGCTTCATTAAGCGGCTGGGCGGCTGCGGGCTCATCATGACCGAGTTCGTTTCGAGCGAAGGGATGCTCCGGCAGAACCTGAAATCGCAGCGATACCTCTACTACACCGAGGAAGAGCGCCCGATTTCGGCGCAGATTTTCGGCGCCGACCCGGACCACCTGGCCGAAGCAGCGCGCATGATCGAGGACCTGGGCTTCGATCTGATCGACCTGAACCTCGGCTGCCCGGCGAAGAAGGTGGTGAAGTGCGGAGGGTCAGGGCTGCTGCGCGACCTTCCGCTGCTCGAGCAGATTTTTCGGAAGATTCGCGCCGCGGTTACGATCCCGTTCACGGCTAAAATCCGCTCCGGCTGGAGCGATGAGGAAATTGTCGCCGTGCCCGCCGCGCGCCTGGCGGAAGACTGCGGCGTCGAGGCAATCGCCGTTCATCCTCGCACTCGAATCCAGGGCTACAGCGGGCGCGCTAATTGGGAAATCATCCGCCAGGTGAAGGAGAGCGTGAGCATCCCCGTCATCGGCAACGGCGACGTGATGGCGCCCGAAGATGCGCGCGCGCTGCGCGAGCAGACCGACTGCGATGCGGTGATGATTGGCCGCGCCGCACCTGGCAATCCGTGGATCTTCCGCCAGATGACCGACTACTTCCGAGGGCTTCCGTATACGCAGCCGGGGGACCATGACCGCTACGAGCTGATCCGGTCTTATTACGCGATGCTGGTGGAGGAGGAGACGCCCGGGGCGATCGGCAAGATGAAGCAGTTCGCCGCCTGGTTTACGCACGGCGTTCGCAATGGGGCCGAGCTTCGGCGCAGCGTGCAGAGCGCGCAAACCGCTCGCGAGGTGCTGGATCGCGTGGATGAATTTTTCGCGACTTTGGCCGCGGTCGCCGAGTTTGAGCCGGCGCCGTAAGGCGCAACTCTTAGCGTAGCGCCGGTCTCCCGCCGGCGTTACTTGCCCTTCTCAGCCTGCCAGCGGCGGTAGAGCTCGCTTTTGGGGATGCCGGTTGAGCGCGCAAGCGCCTTCAGCGCCTCGCGCTGGCTGAGCTGGCGCGCTTGAACCAGCTTCTCGATTTCATGCTGGAGGCTCGGGCCCGCAGTCGCAACTTCGGCGGCGCCGGGAACCGGAGGGCCTATCAGAACAGTCAGCTCGCCTTTCGCGCCTCCTCGCTTCAGGGCGGCGAGAATTTCCGAAGCGCGCCCGCGCAAAAATTGCTCGTGCAGTTTCGTGACCTCGCGCCCGATCACCACCGGCCGGCCGCCGAGAATTTTGAGCGCATCCTCGATCATTTCCGCGACGCGGTGCGGCGCCTCAAAGAACGCGAGCGTCTCGGGGGCTTCGCGGAGGTCGCGCAGGGTCTTTTGGCGCGCGTGTTTTTTGGCGGGCAGAAACCCGAGAAAACGGAATCGGTCCACGGGCAAGCCGGCCGCCACCAGCGTTGCCAAAAGCGCGCTGGGACCGGGAATGGGAATCACGGGAAAGCCGTGCCGTATCGCGAGCTTCACCAGGCGATAGCCGGGATCAGAGATTACGGGCATCCCGGCGTCGGAAACCAGCGCCACCTGGCTGCCCTGCTCCATCAGAAGGATGAGCTCGGGCGCGCGCGTCATTTCGTTATGCTCGTGATAGCTGACGGTGCGGTTGTGGATGTCGTAGCGACGCAGCAGCGCCTGCGTGCGGCGCGTGTCCTCGCAGGCGATAACATCCGCCTCCTTCAGCGTGCGCACGGCGCGGAAGGTGATGTCCTCCAGGTTGCCAATGGGGGTGGCCACAACGAACAAGGCCCCTGTCCGCCGCGGCGCGCGGCTCGGGCGCGATATTTCCGGCTGCATCTCGATAGGAGTCACAGCGCCAGTCTATCAACCGAAAGCGCGGCGAGGCAATGCAAATGCGGTAGCACCGCCAAGGCTGTAGCGGCGCTGTGAAACTGCGGACTTAGGATGTAGCGGCGCTCTATGAGCGCCGATCCTTTCTGGCAGGCAAAGACCGGCGGTCACGGACCGCCGCTACATCAGCAGTTTTCGCAACGAAGGTCCGATGAGCGTCTACGATTATCTGCTGGGTTTAGCCGCGGAATGGGAAGGCGAGTTTGCGCGCAACCGCGCCCGCTACGCTGAGCGGATTCATTGCCGCACAGGGTGCAGCGACTGCTGCAGCCAGATGTTCCTGATCACTGAGCTGGAGGCCGCTTACATTTCCCGCGCCGTGAAGCACTTTACGGCCGAGAGACGAGCGATCCTGCGCCAGCGCGCGAGCGAGTACCTGGCCCGGCGGGAAGAGATTCTAGCCGAGCGCCAGATTCCCGATGCGTGGGGCGCGCTGCCTCCTCCCGGTTTGCGGCTTCCCTGCCCCGCGCTCGAAAATGGCGCCTGCTCCATCTACGAGCATCGGCCGCTGATTTGCCGCAAGTACGGCATTCCGCTGTTCAATCCAAAAAAGCCGGAGCGCATCTTTGCGTGCGAGCTGAATTTTGCTCCGGGCGAAGAGATTGACGACCCGGAGCTCGTGCAGATTCAAACACGGATCTTCAACCGGTCAGAAGAAGTCCAGGCGGAATACAACCGGACCGGCGGCAGGCGCGACCCCAAGCCGCTGACCGTCGCGCGCGCGATCCTGGAAGATTTTGAGGCCTATTTGCCGAAAGACAGCAAATGAGGTGACGGAAGCTCCGCAGAAAATAAAAAGCCCCCGGCGCTCGACCGACTCGAGTCGTCCGGGGGCTTCGGATGCCGCTGGGATTGGCTTGGTCCCGTAGAAAAACCGGGGCGCAGGCGCCGCTGAGCGCCCAAACCCCTCTCCGCTAGAATCCAGGAGAGGATCCCGCAGGCAGCAAGCGAGCGCCTAAACCGCGGCACCCTCGCTAAGTCTACAGTCCGTTGGCATGGATCACCTCCTTTCTAGCGTTACCCCGATAATAAAAAGGCGCACCCCGGCTCGTCAAGGGAAAAACTACGATGCGCCATGCATCTTAGAAGATGAACTTCAGACGGATCTTCCC
>JBOGJW010000385.1:0-4514 GCA_050745245.1 Terriglobia bacterium
CCCGGCACGCACGGCCCAAGGCAGCGGTGGATGTGGTATTGCAAGCACGGGCGCGGATGATCGCGCGTGAGGTCCACCCGGCAGGACGGAACCAGAAAGCAGCGGTGGATCAGGTCGACAACGCGATAGGCGAGATTAGCGGGGAAATACGGGCCGTAGTAAACGGAGCCATCGTTCTTCAGGCGGCGCGTCACATAGACGCGCGGGAACTTTTCGAAGGCGGTCAGTTTGATACAGGGATAACTCTTATCGTCGCGCAGCAGGATGTTATAGCGGGGCTTGAACTGCTTGATCAGGTTGTCTTCGAGCGCCATCGCCTCGCGCTCGTTGTCCACCAGAATCCATTCGAGATCGCTGGCGGCCTCGAGCATGCGCTCGCGCTTCGCGTCCGGAAAGCGGCCGTCCTGGAAATACGAGCGAACACGGTGCCGCAGGGATTTCGCCTTGCCCACATAGATCGGCTGCCCGCGGGAGTCCTTGAAAAGATAAACGCCCGGGCGGTCGGGCAGAGATTCCGCATTTTCCATCATGCTGTCGTTCATGGAAGAAGAAACCCGCTGTAAACATTATGCGGCATCGACGGGAGCGTTGAAAACGGCGAGGGTGCGGTAAGCGAATTGCAATCACCTGAAGGACGGAAAATACTCCATGCCAATGGACATCGAACGATTGAAGAGGATCACCATTGAAGAGGGCAAGTGCGGCGGCCGGCCGTGCATCCGGGGCCTCCGCATGCGCGTCTCGGACATCCTCGATTTACTTGCTGCGGGGGGCATCTTACGAAGAGATCCTTGCCGACTATCCTTTCCTGGAGCGGGAAGACATCCTTGCTGCTATTGAGTACGCGGCCCGCCAAGCTAATCACATAGTACTTGCGAGTTCGTGAGATTCCTCATCGATAGCCAACTCCCAGGAGCTTTATCCCGTTTCCTCAGTTCACTCGGCTGCGATTGTCTCCACGTCATGAAGGTTGGCCTCGGCGCGGCGCCTGACGCTGACATCTGGCGCTACCCTTCTGGGGGACGGTGCCTGGGGACGAAGGCGGGTGAGGGTCATTTCAGTCTAATTCAGGCGGAGCTGATTTCCAGGGTTGTCTTGATGCCGGTGCGGCGCTGCCCGAACCATTTCCCGTAATCCTGCCAGGGCAAGCGGGTGGTGAGGAGTCTCTGAAGCACGCCCGGATAGGACTTCTCGATCTGGAGGAAATCCTTAACCCCCGCATGAAAGTGACGGGGATTGGCGTTTACGCTGCCGAAAACCACATTGTTCTGCAGCACCAGCCTTTGATTGATCACGTCCGTGGGCTCGGGGCGGACCGCGTGTCCACCGGTCACGCTCAGCAGGCAAAGGATGCCGTCCGGAGCGATAATCTGCATTGCGCCAAAGACGACTGAGGAAACCCCGGTCGCTTCGATCACCAGATCAAGCGGGCCCGTCTGCTTGGGCAGATCGGCCAGGCTTACGCCGTCCACCGAGATGTAGTTCGCCTTAAAGCTCTGCGCCACCTGCGCTCTGTTGTCGGACGACGGCTCGCGGCCCGCGATAAACACCTGCAAGCCGCGCACCCGCAGCAGCGCCGCCGCAAGCAGCCCGACCGGTCCGGCGCCAAGCACGAGGGCGCGCTGCGGCTGCCACGTCATGCGGCGCTGGATCAGGTAAGCGTGATCGATCCCTTTCTCCACAATCGAGGTGGGCTCTAGGAGAACCGCGATATCGCGAATCTCAGGCGGGATCGGCACCAAGTATGTTGGCGACTCGGTGTAGTACTGCGCCATAAAGCCGTGCCGCCCCTTGATGCCCCGCTCCGTGTATTCGCCGCTGGAGCACAGATCCATCTCACCGTTCTTGCAGTAGATACACTTGCCGCACGGTCGGCGCACCGTCGAGACGACGTAGTCGCCCGGCTTCAGATGATCAACCCCGGCGCCAACCTCCTCCACCACGCCGAAGTTCTCATGGCCCAGGATCAGGTAGTCGTCTCCGGGCGGAGCCGCCCCGTAAAGCCCTTCGTAAATCTCGGCGTCCGTCCCACACAAGCCGGTGCGGATCACGCGCACCTTCGCCAGACCGGGCTCGCAGGCGGGCTCTTGCACATCCTGCAGCCGAATGCTTTCTTTGACTTCGGGACTTACTGTTATTGCCTTCATCGCTTTTTGTTCTCCCCTCTCTCTGGTACCGTGCCAGAAGCCTTGAAAGTCTCGTTCTCTCGCTGGAAGTAAGGTTAGATTCACACCAGAGGCTGAATGGCTACGTCTTAATTCGCGAGGCCCAGGACTTTACCCGGTAATCACGCAAATAATACATGCCCGGTATGGATTTTTTGCAAGAAGCAGAAAATCCGGTTCTTACCCGCTGATATTTTTCAGACAGTTCCAGCGCTCACTACTTTGGCCCGCAATGTGCTCCGGGAAAGGGCGCGTAGCTATTCCGGGTCATGGCGCTTCGGGTGTGCTGGCCAGGAATCAGCAACGCCCGCGGTCCCCCCCTCCCCGCGGCATTGTTCTGCCCCCCGGTAGGGTTCGGCCAGTTCGAGATGGCTGAAGCCTTCCGGGGGGCAGACTCTTTTTAGTCCTCCTTCAGCACCCTGCCCAGATATCCTGCCTCGCTGAGCCCGTTCATCAGCATGTAAAAGTAGATCATACCGCCGTAAGGCTGCCAGCGAGCAAGCACCCGCCGCGCCCTTGGTGCGTCCAGCGGCCTTCGCAACCGAAGCCAGCGCGCCAGTCCATTGCGCGCCCCCTGGTCATCCACCGGGAAGATATGCCAGCGCCCAAAACCGCGCAACAGGGTGTATTCGGCCGTCCATCGCCCTACGCCGCGCAAGCCGAGAAGGGTTTCGAGAGCCTCTTCATCACTCGCCGCCTGGAGGTTCTCCAAATCGAGCCGGCCTTCCACAATAGCGCGGCTGATCTCCACTAAGGATCGCGCTTTGTTGAAGTTGAAGCCAAGCTTGCGAATCGTCTCGGGGGTGGCGCCTGCAAGCTCCCGCGGGCGGGGAAAGGCGTAGCTGATCGAATCCCTTTCCGGCACACCAAGACCGAAGCGTTTCGCGAGTCGATTCAGGAGCTGAATGCCCACCGAGAGGCTCAATTGCTGGCAGGCAATCCCGTTAACGAGTCCTTCGAATGCTGAGAAGAACCGGGGAGGCTTCATGCCGCGAAAACGATCCGCAAGGGGGGCGAGCTTCCGGTCGCGCAACGCCAGACGGTAGAAATCGCTTAGGTCAACGTGCAATCCCAGGGCGCGCTCGACCGCTCGCCTGATCGCCGAAGCGGTTTTGCGATCAGGACGCCCCCCGGGCAGGCTGATGCTGAGAGCGCCATCCGGCCCGCTCGCCTGCGACATGGAAAGGCTGACTGGAGTTTCATCGATCACCAGAACCCGGCGGTAAGCGGCGCCGTCCCAGCGATCAATCGAATTGACGGGCCTGCGCTGCAAGGCCCAAGCCGTCAGATCAAGACGAAACGGCGGTGTCGGACGGACTCCTAAGGTAGCCGCACCCGCCGATCCGCCATGTGGATTGCGCGATTGGCTCACGCTTTAACCTGGTTCCCCCGTACCCGCAAATTCTTCTGCAGTGTAGACAGTCTTCCCCTTGGTCTGCAGGTTTTCGGCACAAGCAGCCCGTTCAGCCCGACGCAAGCCGCCCGGCATCAGCAGAAGAACACGGCGAAAAGAGCCGGGCGGGCTTGCAGCGGCTCATTAAGAGTTTTCAACAGCACTACCGGCCGCGAACCTCGGCGTGGTGATTCTTGCCGACCGGGATCGTGAACGCGTAAACCTTGTTATTGGGTGTTCCGGGCGGAATCTGATGATACCCGGAACCCCAGTAGACGAACCGTCCGACGATGGACGGGCCGCCGATCACGGACCCTCCGCTCGCGAAGCTCCACATGATCTTCCCCGTTGCGGCGTCGAGCGCATACATATGGCCCGCGGCATCGTAGGAGCCCGCGTACACCACTCCATTCGCGGCGCTCACCGCTCCGGAGTCGATGCTTCCTGGGGTGGGGTCGGCGGTTTGCCAGAGAATTTTGCCACTCCTTGCATCAAGGGCGCTCCACGATCCCCAGCTAATCTGCTGGCCCGATGGAACCAAGGTGTATGGGACAGCGCCGCTGTCTGCGATCTCGGTATAGATGCGCCGACCATCAGTCGCCGTGCCCCATTCAATGCCGCCCAGCGTGCCCGAACCGGCAGGACCTACGAACGTACTCCAGACGATACTGCCATCCTCGGGATTCAGAGCCCAGTATATGCCGCTCTTCTGCCCAAAGCCCACCAGGTTTCCGTTATCCAGCAAATTCGCTCCGGAGCCGCCCAAGTCATAGTCCGGGCCATGAGGCGATGGGCAGGACCGGCCCGGGGGAACGATTTTGCAGGCGACAGTCCAGGCGTCATACCCCTCGAGCCGCCGCGACCATTTGATTGCGCCGGTCGCCAGGTCCAGCGAAAGCGCCGTGTCGAAGTAGTCGTCTGCCGGAACGCATTCGTCGCTGAGGTTGATCGTAGCC